>NZ_JAHGAM010000010.1:0-191749 GCF_030248595.1 Vibrio sp. D417a
CATATCAGGACGGGTCATACAGAATAGTTAATTAAACCGCTTCGTATTAACGTTCCCAGTATGCTTCTTCTAGGCTATCTTCTCGCTCAGGAAGTCCGCGCGACAATCGTGGTGAATGTTGCACGAGAACTTCGTAGCTAGCACGGTTTGCGTATTTGCAGACTTGAGAAAAAGAAGAGTAAGTTAAATACTCGTTACTGTGCTTGCTTGAATTAGGCACATTTTCTTTATGGTATTTATTTGCTGCCATATCATGAAGAACAGCAGATAACGCGGCATCACCTGCGCCATTTGTATTCTTAATTTTTTCTGGGCCACCCATATATGGCGAGATATGCGAGTACACTTTTATTGGCGTCTCGCATGAGTCTTTTTTCGCCGGACGACTAAATTCATAACGATTAAATTCAGCAATTGACCCTGGAAGCAATGGCAAAGAAGTTTCGCGCTTCGCGCTATCTTCTGTATACCCAGCCATAAATAGACCTACAGGACCCGCCGTGCACAATACTAGATCAGCCCACTCCAATGTTTTATCAGACGCAGCAAGTGGATCAGATTCCCCCGTCAGAGCTTCTGCTTCATCTTCATTCATCGCAACGACTGAAACGTTATCTCTAATGAATTCTTGCCAATATTTAGGGTCATCTTGAATAACAAACTTTGTGCCTAAAGTCAGAACAACAGGCACATCATTCTTTTTCGCGTACTCAATCGCTTTCATTGTTGCTTCCGGCATTGGGTCGCCGTCTTTGCAACGTACTAGATATGACGTCAGTACAAGTGCTGATGCATTTTTAAAGATTTTCTCTGGAATGCTATCAGGATGGAGTTGGTTCATTTGCCCTTCGCTGATAGCAAAAGTACGTTCACCGTCTTCTGTGATAAGAGCAAAACAACGGCCAATTGCACCATCTACACCTTGTAGGTAGTTCAAATCCATGCGGCTTGATGTATTACAAAGATAACGGTAACCGTAGCTGCCAATCTTAATATCCTGGCTCATCACTCCAAGTAGTGTGGAGCGGTCATCCGCTAGCACGGAGTAGTTATGTAGCGTGTTACCAATTGTACCGCCCGCATACTCATTGGTAATCAAGTTCTCTTCTTTCAGTTGCTGGTATAACTCTTCTGCTCTTTCGTCATCGATAACCAAAGAGTGACCTTTACTCAGACCGTACTTTTCAATCACATCCGTTGTAACTTTTGCTTCAATATCAACCAAGGTTTGGTCAATACCAATGATGTGAGTGCGCGTCATCTTCTTGCTTTCTTGTGCTTGGCTCACCAGCGGGTCACGAGCATGAACAGGAAAATAGTGCTTCGATTTGCGTTGTCCAGGAAATTTCATATTGTCAGTCTGAGTAAGGGGATGAAAAGGAGAGCGGATTCTATACCGCTAATAATAAAGCAGCAATAAAAGCGATTATAGCAAACGTTTGCTGACTACTTTTTTCTTTTAGGTGGCTTATTCACCTTCCATAAAGCTGAGATCTGGTAGTTGCTCAAGGTGCTCGCTATAACGCTTTAGGTTGAACTCACCCTCATTCTTCATTACATCAAAAATCTCAATTGACATCGCACATGCCATCATCGCAACCGCATCTTCACGTGGTGTGCCAGTCATCATTAAACGCATAAGGGTTTCTTTTACTTTAAGCGGGTTACCATCTTCGAGCTGATTTTCAACAATTTCAATCAACTCACTTTCTTGCATAAATTGGTTTTCTTCTGTCATTTGATGTTTCCTCTTGGATTTTGGCCAACTATGCCATATATACCTCTTCTATACTTGCGAAATTACTCGTTCGAATCTTTGTTGAAGAAAAATTCAGCGAAACGAATTGTGATTTCGATCTCGGATCTGTCACCGGTCTGTGGATTCTGATAGAATCTGCATCCCGTTTATTTAAGTGGTGTTTAGTAATGTCTGATAACAGCCAAAAGAAAGTCATCGTCGGTATGTCCGGCGGCGTTGATTCATCTGTTTCCGCGTATCTTCTAAAACAGCAAGGCTACCAAGTAGAAGGCCTTTTCATGAAGAACTGGGAAGAAGATGACAACGAAGAATATTGTACAGCGGCAGAAGATCTTGCTGACGCTCAGGCAGTATGTGACAAGCTAGGCATCCACCTACACACTATCAACTTTGCTGCCGAATACTGGGATAACGTATTTGAGTACTTCCTTGCTGAATACAAAGCGGGCCGTACTCCGAACCCTGACATTCTTTGTAACAAAGAAATCAAGTTCAAAGCATTCCTAGAATTCGCTGATGAAGTACTTGATGCTGATTACATTGCAATGGGCCACTATGTGCGTCGCTCTTTCCCAGAAAACGGTGAAAAACCACAGATGCTACGTGGTCTAGATGGCAACAAAGATCAAAGCTACTTCCTGTACACATTAAGCAACGAGCAAATCGCACGTAGCCTATTCCCTGTTGGTGACCTAGAGAAGCCAGAAGTACGCCGCATTGCGGAAGAGCAAGATCTAATCACGGCGAAGAAGAAAGACTCTACTGGTATTTGTTTCATCGGTGAACGTAAGTTTACGGAATTCCTGGGTCGCTACCTTCCAGCTCAGCCTGGTAATATCGAGACTCCAGAAGGCGAAGTGATTGGTCAACACCAAGGCCTGATGTACCACACACTTGGTCAGCGTAAAGGTCTACACATTGGTGGCCGTAAAGGCGGCGGTGGTAACGAGGACCCATGGTTCGTTGGTGAGAAAGATCTAGAACGTAACGTTTTGATTGCCGTTCAAGGTAAAGACCATCCAATGTTAAAATCAGAAGGTCTACTTGCATCACAACTTCACTGGGTAGATCGTGAGCCAATTCGCGATGTTATGAAGTGCACAGTGAAAACTCGTTACCGTCAGGAAGATATTCCTTGTACAATCATCCCTATCGATGATGAAAACATTAAAGTTATCTTTGACGAGCCACAAATTGCTGTAACTCCAGGTCAATCAGCAGTGTTCTACAAAGGTGACGTGTGCCTAGGTGGCGGCATCATAGAGCAACGCATTAAATATTCTCAAGCTTAGGAGTCGTTACGTGGCGAATACACTTTATGACCGTACTATCGCTTTCGCTGGGATTTGCCAAGCTGTTGCTTTAGTTCAACAGGTAGCGAGAAACGGACATTGTGATCAAGATGCTTTTGAAACATCAATCAACGCTATTTTGAGCACGAACCCTGCTAACACAGTTGGCGTATTCGGTCGCGAAGCCGATCTAAAGCTCGGCCTAGAGTGCTTGGTTAAGGGGATTGATAGCACACCATCAGGCAGTGAAATTACTCGTTACATTATTAGTTTAATGGCGTTAGAGCGTAAGTTAAGCTCTCGTAACGATGCTATGTCTCAGCTTGGTGATCGTATTCAAATGGCCAAGCGTCAGTCAGAGCACTTTGAGCTACTAGACGATCAAATGATCAGCAATTTAGCGAGCATCTATCTGGATGTCGTTAGCCCTATTGGCCCACGCATTCAAGTAACGGGCACGCCATCTGTACTGCAGCAGACGGCAAGCCAACACAAAGTTCGTGCGCTGTTGTTATCTGGCATTCGTAGTGCAGTTCTTTGGCGTCAAGTTGGTGGTAAGCGTCGCCACCTAATCTTCGGGCGCAAGAAGATGGTAGAGCAAGCACAAATCCTTCTTGCTCGTCTGTAGTAAAATATCAAATAAGCAGCTCGCGTTTATCGCGAGCTCATTTTTTTCGACTAAAACAAATCTCGCGCAAACGTTTGCGCAATATTCGTGACAATTGCCACAGTTATTGGTATAAAGCTCACGAAATTTAGAAACCCAATTCAGGAGAACATCATGGAACTGTCAGCATTGACTGCTGTTTCACCAGTAGACGGCCGTTACGGAAGCAAGACAATTGCGTTACGCGAAATTTTCAGTGAATACGGTCTACTAAAGTACCGTACTATCGTTGAAATCCGCTGGCTACAAAAGCTTGCTGCTACTGCTGAAATTGCAGAAGTGCCAGCGTTTAGCGCAGAAGCAAACCAATTCCTAGACGACCTTGCTGCAAACTTCTCTGAAGAAGATGCACGCCGTATCAAAGAGATCGAGCGTACAACTAACCACGACGTAAAAGCGGTTGAGTACTTCCTAAAAGAGAAAGTAGCAGACGTTCCTGAACTGCACGCAGTAAACGAGTTCTTCCACTTCGCATGTACTTCTGAAGACATCAACAACACATCACACGCTCTAATGCTTAAAGAAGCGCGTGAGAACGTGATTCTTCCAGAAATCCGTAACCTAATCGACGCTATCAAAGCACTAGCAGTGGAATACCGCGACATTCCTCTTCTATCTCGTACACACGGTCAGCCTGCTTCTCCATCTACTATGGGTAAAGAAATGGCAAACGTGGCGTACCGTATGGAGCGTCAATTCAAGCAAATCGAAAACGTTGAAATCCTAGCGAAAATCAACGGTGCAGTAGGTAACTACAACGCACACCTTTCTGCTTACCCAGAACTAGATTGGCACAAGTTCTCTGAAGAGTTCATCACAGAGTCTCTAGGCGTAACTTGGAACCCTTACACAACTCAAATCGAACCGCACGATTACATCGCTGAGCTGTTCGACGCTATCGCTCGTTTCAACACTATCCTGATTGACTTCGACCGTGACGTTTGGGGTTACATTGCACTAGGCCACTTCAAGCAAAAAACTATTGCTGGTGAGATCGGTTCTTCAACAATGCCTCACAAAGTTAACCCAATCGACTTTGAAAACTCAGAAGGTAACCTAGGTCTTGCGAACGCTGTATTCGGCCACCTAGCACAGAAACTGCCTATCTCTCGTTGGCAACGTGACCTAACTGACTCAACGGTTCTACGTAACCTTGGTGTTGGTGTTGGCTACGCTATCATCGCTTACACTTCTACGCTTAAAGGCATCAGCAAGCTAGAAGTAAACCGTGAAGCGCTTCTTGCTGAATTAGACAAGAACTGGGAAGTACTAGCTGAGCCAGTACAAACCGTTATGCGTCGTTACGGCATCGAGAAGCCATACGAGAAGCTGAAAGAGCTAACTCGTGGTAAGCGTGTAGACGGCGAAGCAATGCGTAACTTCATCGACGGTCTTGAGCTTCCTGAGCACGAGAAAGCACGTCTGAAAGAGATGACGCCAGCGAACTATATCGGTCAAGCAATCGAGCTGACAGATAAGCTGTAATCCTCCTGTAACGACCAGATACTTAAAAGGTTGACGCGAAAGCGTCAACCTTTTTTAGTTAGGAGAGTTAGGTCGGGAGAAAATAATTTTAGTTATATGGAATGGATTATTAATTGAAGATCAGCCCCATTTGTTATGGCTGCTTTTGGAAGAACAAGGTTATTGTTCCTACTTCCACACCAAACTTTTTTATTTTCGTTAGATTGAAAACGTGTCTGTCATCCTGACGATAAAGCCAATCATCAAAAGCAACCGTCACTGATGAATCCTCCATTTGTAGCTCAAAGTCATATTGCCACTGTAGCGCATTGCCCTGCTCTTCCCCTGTTGCTACACCTATAATATCGTCTGCCTTACCTTCATAACGACCGTCTTCTAATCTAGTGATAACCCAAATTCGCTGGTCCACCTCTCCGTCATCAAACACGAAGTCTTCCACCAGCGTCAGCGTATCACCTTCTACAGTACCCACTATATCGACTTCAAAGCGACGGGTTTGCTGTTCGGTATAATCTTGCACCATCCCCCACGCCTTTATGTCGCCTTCGAAATAACCGAATACATCAAAAGTCGGTGTAGAAGAGCGGTAATTATCAATGTCTGCGGAACATGCCGAAAGAAAAACAGCTGCCACTAAAGTCGCTGATTTAAAAATTCGTTTAAGCACTATCTAACCTGCCCTATCAATTGTTTTCGGAGTTTCGGGAATTCTGTGTTGGGTGATAACCATATAGCTAAAAATGCATCGTTCATTCGTTCGTCTTCAATGATGCCAACGTTCTTTACTTGCACGTCCCCAACCTGCTTATAAAACAGCTGACCAGATTTTCCATCTGTTAGATAAGTAAGCTCGTCACCTTTTTGAATATCAGGAAACATACGATCGAGCTCGCTGATCCAAGTTTTTCGATATGAGTCAGTAAAACCCAATTTCGCCCACTGCTCATCCGTCACATCAAGCAGCTGTTGCTTACTGATGTCTCTCTTGTAATTAATTTCCAACGCAAGGGGATGTGGCGATACGTCATCGCTTACGATGAACTTTCCATCAGGCGCTTTTAATCTTGAGTGATAAATATCGAAGATGAACCAAGTAAGTTGGGCTTCTCCAACAGTTTTCCACCCCCTCCAATTCGCAATGTTGCTGGCAGCTTCGCTATTTCCAACAGGTTGAGCTTGCAGAGCAAAAGAGCCAGTTACTATTACCAACGCAAGCAACCTAGTCAGTCTCTGAGTTAAGTCTCTCTTCAAGCTTTTCATTTCCGTACACCTTGAGTATCAAGAGCATCATGACGCACCATTCGACAAACAACATTGCCAGTGTAGCGCCAGTGCTGAATCCAAATTCAACGGCTTGGAGTTTATGGCCAGCAAAGTAGCTCGCCGTTCCTCCGAGTCCGCCTACTATTGATACGTAGGTTTTTGGGAAACGGTACAAAATTGACTTGAGTTGATAGGCATACCAGGCGAACAGAACCCAAAGGCATAAAAGCCAAAGGGGTAACCATTGAGTGGCAAACATGAAAATTGAAAATTGCTGATTTAATGTATCAAGCACGAGACCAATCGTGGCGATAACACCAATACTTTTGAGCGAAGATGCGTCAGTTTTCAAACAATATAGTAGGGTTGCCAAAGTAAGGAATAACATCACCCATTGCCATTGATAGGTTCCAAGCACTGCAGCAAACCAGCAGAGTTGGAACCAAGTCGAAGCAAGAAATACCTTCATAACGAACTACGAGCGTTGAAACGTCATGTGAACGGCACTGATCGTGCGAGCCAAAAAGCCACCTTCACAGTAGCTCAAATAGTAGCGCCACATACGCACAAAGCGGTCGTCGTAGCCAAATGAGCGCACTTCACCCTCTGCTCGATTAAAACGTAGGTGCCATTCATTCAGCGTCTTAGCGTAGTCCAAACCAATATCGAACAAGTCTCGCGTCACTAAGTCACTGTACTTTGTTGTAGCTTGGGTTAGTGAGGTTACCGACGGTAAAAAACCACCTGGGAAAATGTACTTTTGGATAAAGTCGACGTTGTTACTGTAGTAATCGTAACGCTGATCGGCAATCGTAATTGCTTGAATCGCCATCAAGCCACCGGACTTCAACAAAGACTCACAGACCTTAATGTACGAAGGCAGGAATTGTTTGCCCACAGCTTCAATCATTTCAATAGAAACGAGCTTGTCATAAGTGCCGGTTAAGTTACGGTAATCTTCTTTGAGTAGTGTGATTTTATCTTCTAAGCCACGCTCTTTGATTTTTTGCTCCGCGTACGCGTGTTGCTCTTCAGATATCGTTGTTGTGGTGACCTGACAGCCGTATTGTTCGGCCATGTAAATCGCCATAGCGCCCCACCCAGTGCCAATTTCAACAACATGATCAGTGGGCTTCAGCTCAAGTTGCTGACATAGACGATCCATTTTGTTGATTTGAGCCTGCTCTAGAGAGTCATCCGCATGATTGTAAAGCGCCGACGAGTACAGCATATTGGTGTCAAGGAACGCTTCGTATAGGTTGTTACCCAAGTCGTAATGCGCATGGATATTTTTACGTGAGTTCTCTTCAGAGTTTCTGTTTGACCAATGACTAAACTTGTACAGTATTTTAGTCAACCAACTGCCTTGCTCTTCGAGTTTATCTAGAGCACGCATGTTAAGGGCCATCAGTTTCATTAATGAGGTTAAATCGGGACTATCCCACCACCCATCCATATAAGCCTCACCAGCAGCAATACTGCCGCCCTGCAAGATCCGTGAATAAAAGCCTGGATGTTTTACCTCTATAGTAGCGACAACAGGTTGACCACTGTACTCCCCATTTGGCGCACTAAAACGCTCGCTTCGCTCTGTCGTTTCCGTCTTAAAACTTTCAATAACTGTTAAGCAGCCGATTTCCATTTTTTGCAGACATTGAAAAATAACTCCGCGAGCCGCTTTTTGCGTTGTCGTCAATTTACGCGGCAATGTCATAGAACTAGTATTTAACATGCAGAATTCTCCTTGTGCTTTTTATTTTTTTTGTCTGTTTTTTCAGTATCGGCTTCTATTTCTTCATGCGTTGAATATTTAGGATGAGAATAAAAAGGTGCGCCTTTCACCCAAAGTTTTAATGCGTGCCAATAAATACCAACCATTACTTTTACCGTTTGTATTGGTGTAACGATCAAACACCTCAATAAGGTTTTGCTTGAAAGTGGCTTGGCTTTCATAACCATGGTGGCATCAAAGTGTTTCTCTCCTTTGTGACATTCAAGATGAATATTCAACTTGTCTGTCAAAGGTTTAATTCTCCAGCGGTAGAGTTGGTCAATCGGGTTGAATGGTGAAACATGGAATGCTTTATCTTGTTCCCAACCAAACTTTTCTTCTTCTTTATCTGCTGACACCACGTAGTAATGTCGTTCATTCCAAGGCGTGTTACTCACCTCTGCGAGGAGATACTTCCATTCTCCTTCCGTGTTATAAACGTAGTAGAAATTAACGGGACTGAAATAAAGTCCTAGATAACGCAAGTGACAGACTGCGATTACCTTGCCGGTACAGCGAACACCTGTCAGTTCTTCAATTTTACTGTGCACTGCCGACTTGACGCTACCTTCACCAATGTAATCACTGCGCTTGAAGCGAGCCCAATGCCACCAACGCGAACCAAAACCCCATACTTTTTTCTCTAAAGCATCGATCTCGTCTACATCGATGGCGGGCATAAATAAAGAGTAGTTCAACTCATGATTCACAGGCGTGAATCGACGGTGACGAACGTTGCCTATAAACAATCGGCTGTTCATTTGGCTATCCATATCACGCTGCGCCTTTTTCGAAAGGAACCACATTTTGTTCGCAGTACTTTTCTTCTAGTTCTTTCACAACATCAAGCGCGCTACGCACGCCATCTTCATGAAAACCGTTGTACCAATAAGCCCCGCAGAACCAGGTACTTTGTTTGCCCTGTATCTCATCTTTGCGCTGCTGCGCTGTAATAGACTCAGTGGTGAATACTGGATGATGATAAGTGAACGAACGCAAGACTTTATTTGAGTTAATTTGCTCAGTACTGTTCAACGTTACACAAAACGTGTGTTCTGATTGAATATGCTGAAGAATGTTCATGTTATAAGTGAGCGAAGGGAGGCGTTGCTGCTCCTCTTCACTTCCTTCCAATAGGTAGTTCCATGATGCCCATGCTGCCTTACGTTTTGGTAGTACGGCAGAGTCGGTATGAAGAACAACTTCATTTGCTTGGTATGTCATATCCCCCAAGATTTCCTGCTCAATTGGGCTGATATCCTCTAGCATTCTCATTGCTTGATCACTGTGACAAGCGAAGATAACGTCATCAAACCAATGCGTTTCTCCGCGAACTTGAACGCCAACCCCTTTTTCGTTGCGAACCACTTTTTCGACAGGACTATTAAGACGAATATTCTCGGCAAAGCCTTTGGTCAATGGTGGAATGTATGAACGTGAACCACCTTTAATCACATACCATTGTGGTCGGTTAGTCACATCTAGCAGACCGTGGTTGAGGAAGAAACGTAAGAAGAACATAAGAGGGAATGCGCGCATGTCAGCTAAAGTCGACGACCAAATCGCAGCACCCATCGGTAAAATGTAGTTATCGGTAAAGAAAGCACTGAATTTGTGTTCGTCAAGGAACTCACCTAACGTCTGAGAGTGCGAGGATTGCTCGCTAGCGAAGCGCTTGGCAAGTTTATTGAAACGAAGTATCTCGAAGATAAATCGATAAAATTTGGGGTTTGCCCAGTTGCGTTTTTGAGCAAACAATGTCGACACTGTGTGGCCGTTGTACTCTAGTCCGTTCCCATCGTTTCTGACACTGAAGCTCATTTGAGTAGGCAGACCTTCAACGCCAATCTCGCTCATCATTTTAATGAAATTAGGGTACGTACGATCGTTATAGACGATGAACCCGGTGTCTATCGCGTATTCTCTACCATCAAGGATCACATCAACGGTTGCAGTATGGCCACCGATGTAATCGTTCGCTTCAAACAGCGTTACATCATGTTCTTTATGCAAGTAATAACCACAAGTAAGGCCAGAGATTCCCGTTCCCACAATCGCTATCTTCTTTCTTCCTGCTGTTTTCATTTTTATTCCTTCTTATGATACGAGTTTAGCAGTTAGGCGAGCTTGCCAACTGTATGGAAGTAACGAGATAAAACGTAAAATACTGGTAAATCTCGCTGGGAAATAGATATAGGTCTTGTTGGCGGCTAACTGATTCCTGATAGAGTTCGACGCTTGCTGAGTAGAAATGATCATTGGCATTTCGAAGTCGTTTTTGTCAGTCAACGGCGTTTCAACAAAACCAGGAAACACCGTTACCACTTTGATCCCTTTCTTTTTCAAGTCGACGGCGAGCGTGCGTGCAAAATAACTGACTGCCGCTTTGGATGCGCCGTAAGCTTCAGCACGAGGCAGTGCCACTTCTGATGCGATAGAGCCAACAATAACAATGCGGTGCCCTCTCTCTAAATGCACTTGGCAGCCTTCGACGCAGTTAGCAACACCGACAACATTTACGTTCATCACACGCGCCATGAGTTTCGCGTCGACCACTCCCTCATCCATGTACTCACAATCGCCTGCGTTAAAAACCCATGTGTTTGGCGTAAAGGGCAAATTAGAGAGCGCCTGCTGAGTTTCCTCATAATTTGTCACATCAAACTGCAATGTATGAATTTTGGAGGAAACTGCCTCCAGTTCTGCAAGAACATCTTGATTCCGACCACAAGCAATCACATTCCATTCTGAGTTCGCGTAATCTAGGGCAAGCTGTCTTCCTATTCCGGAGGTGGCGCCTGTGATCAAGATGGTGTTGTTCATTGTCCTAACCTCTGCTTGATGGTTTTAACGACTGAACCAAGTAACGGTAAATGCTCATAGAGCATCTCTCCGAGATCAAAATAGTCTCGGTGATAAATGACCTGACCTTCGCTAAATTTGAGGTGCGAAACACCATTGACGAGAATAGGCGCACCCTTCTGAAGTTTGGGATGCTGAAGGTCCATTGTCCAAGTTAGGAAGCCTGTATCTCCGACTTGTTGATGCTCATGGATTACAAAATCACAACTGATGACGTTGGCATATAATGAGGTGAAATAATCCGAAAGTGCTGGCCATCCTTCTAAACGATGCGCTGCGTCCTCAAATACTACATCTTGGTGATATATATCCTTAAGCAGATGTAAGTTCGCTTTGTTGAGCTTTTGATAGATATTGCCAACAGACTGTATGTCCATTTTTTACTCCTACACGCCCACTAAGTTGTACAAAATTATTATATGTACAAGATAGTTCATTCCACCAAAGTTGTACAAAAATAATTTTGTATAACTTTATTTCTGTAAGTAGTACGTGATGAAGTTCGCACGCGATCAATCGGCGAAAAAAAAAGGCTTGGTCAAAACCAAGCCTTTTCAGCAGATTAACAATTATTTAAGTAGGAACAATTAGTATTGCTGGCCTCGCAACGCTGCAATACGTTTATCTAGCGGAGGGTGGCTCATTAGTAGCTCAGTCAGCGACTGCTTGCCATTGATACCAAACGCCATCATGGTGCCATCCAGTTGAGATTCATGACTCACCTTCAAACGCTCTAGAGCCGCAATCATTTTTTCTTTGCCAACGAGGCGCGCAGCACCTGCGTCCGCGTGGAATTCGCGATGACGGCTATACCACATAGTCAAGAAGCTAGCTAGGAAACCAAATACCAGTTCAAGCACCATGGATACGCCAAAGTAAACCATCATGTTTGTACCTTGGCCTTCTTCATCATCGTTCGATGCCACGATATTGGCAATAAAGCGTGATAGGAAGATAACAAACGTGTTCACGACACCTTGCATCAACGTCATCGTGACCATATCGCCATTTGCAATATGGCTCACTTCGTGTGCAAGTACTGCCTCTGCCTCATCACGAGTCATATTGTGTAAAAGACCGGTAGAAACTGCGACAAGAGAGTCATCTCGTTTTGCACCTGTCGCAAATGCATTGATATCTGGTGAATCATAAATAGCCACCGTTGGCATGCCAATACCCACTTGTTGAGCTTGACGACCCACAGTTTCGACTAACCAATGCTCCGTTTCGTTGCGCGGGCTTTCAATGACCATACCACCAACCGAGCGTAGCGCCATACCCTTTGACATCATCAACGAAATAAATGCGCCACCAAAACCAAATACAGCAGCCATTACAAGTAAACCTGACAGACTGCCTGGTTGCATTCCAGTTACAGCGTAAACAATATTCAGAACAACACTAAGCACTAGCACGACAGCTAGGTTAGTTGCTAGGAATAACATAATTCGCTTCATTACTTTTCTCCGAGGAAGCTTATCGTTTTTTTAAAACGGATTGTTATAAGGAACAAATGGTAATCGCTATAAAAGCCAATTCCGTTGATTTTCATGTTCCGTGCGTTATAGATATAGTCTATCCGCGATAAAAACAAGGTTAAGCAATAAATTGCAACATTTGTTTTCGGGACTGAAATATTTGATTCAAGCGATTTCAAAACATGCTTTGGTAGGAGCAGGAACCTCCGTTCATATACATTTATCAAAATGATGAAATAAGCTCTGAGCTACTCATCATCTATTGATAGATGATCTTGGTGTTAAATCTATCACCTCTTAGCAACTTAGCTAGAAATTTTTTAATAGACCAAAAACAGTACGTTAGCTCTGCTATAGACTTTGGTCTTATTGTGCGGCCACATGGACATGCTAAATTCGAATGAGATGAACAAAACAGAGCCACTCTAAGTACATTGCAAAAAGTGCATTGGGTGAGTTCAAAAACTCCATGTATTGAGGGAAAAACCATGGTAGAAACTAACGACTATCAAATGGCTATTGATTTACTACGTTGTCACCTAGGCATCTCAGAGGACGAGGCAAAGCAACAACTTGGTATTTCAACCGATCATCATATGTCTCAGCGTGTTGCAGAAACACAACAAGCATTGATGGGGCTCAGCCAAGATAAGTAATCTGACTTTTTAGGTTACACCAACAAGAAAGGGCTGCATTGCGCAGCCCTTTGGTTTTTTTAGTCTTTTATCCTAAACACCATTAGTCAGTGTTTAGCAACGGCTCTACATTAATGTACTTGCCTAGCTCTTTGCGTTTAGCACTTGGAATATATGGAATTTCCCCAAGCTTAGGTGCATCGATACGTGCTTCTAGCATCTCGATAATGTCAGCGTAGTGCTCTGTGCCTGGGTTGACGCGGTTTGCCACCCAGCCAACAAGATTCAAACCATCCGCTTTAATACTCTCCGCTGTGAGTAAAGCGTGGCTCAAACAGCCTAATTTAATGCCAACCACCAGTACAACAGGTAACTGCTCTTCTTTTACCCATGTAGATAAACAGTCCGTATCGGATACTGGCACACGCCAACCTCCAGCACCTTCAACGAGAACAACATCGGCTTGCTGCTTATGTTGAGCCAGTTTTTGACTCAGAACATCGTAACTTATTTCGACATGTTCATGCTTCGCTGCAATGTGGGGAGAAGCAGGCAACTCTAAAGCGTATGGGTTCACATCATCATAGGCCACATCGAGTGTTGCGGCGTCTTGTAAGTGTAAAGCATCAGAGTTACGCCATCCCGCTTCAGTCTTGTCACTCCCTGCTGCCACTGGCTTATAACCAATAGTGTTTAGTCCTTTTGCTGCGATCGCTTGCAAAATGGCTTTAGACGCTACCGTCTTTCCAACATCAGTATCCGTACCAGCAATAAAAAAAGCATCAATCATAGATGTATTACTCCAAAACAAACCTGATAACTTGCAGGTAGAAGACCTTGATCGTTTTTAAACGCTTGGTACGCATGCTCAACTTTTAACAAAGTCTCGCGACTAGTTAAACCGTGTGAGCGCCCGCTTACGTGATTTGCACCTATACCTTTGAGGTCACGCATAACTGAAAATGCAGAGTCGTACCAAACTGTGATGGTGGTCAAGTCTAGTTGATGGCTGTCACATCGAGATTGCGCTAACGCAATTTTTACCTGATTGAGCGTTAGAAAGTTATTGACGTGTTGATATGCATCAATTTTTTCCCATGATGCACGCAGCTCATACAGTGATCCATCAACCAGTGTAGAGAACCACGCTTTCCCACCATTTTTTAGCACGCGGCGCACTTCTTTTAGTGGGTAACTTAAATCTGTACACCATTGCAGCGCTAAACTTGAAAACACGTAATCGAAGCTATCATCGTCAAATGGTAAGTTTTCAGCATCAGCAACTTGGTAATGCATTCGTACTGCACCACAACGCTGCTCTGCTTTATCTAACATGGCTTGAGAGATATCGCCACAGACTACTTCCGCACCACGTTGTTGAAGTAGTTGGGAGAAATAACCCGTGCCACAACCTAAATCCAATACACGTTTTCCCGTCAAGTTTTCAGGAAGTTTATCAAGCAGCTGATGCCCGACATCACGTTGAAAAGCCGCGTGTTTGTCGTACGTTTCTGCTGCTTTACCAAACGAAGAGGCAATCGCGTCTTTATCTTGATGGAAACTCTCTAACGCGAGCGTTTGCGCTAATGCGGTAGTTGCATTATCCATTACAGCGCTCCTAATGCTTGCTTCAATGCCATTGAAAGCGTTTTAACTTGTTCGTTGGTGTGATTGGCAGTGAGTGTGATTCGAATACGAGACGTCCCTTTAGGCACCGTCGGTGGTCGAATAGCGGTAACCCAAATACCGTTTTGGCGACAAGCACCTGCTACTCGCAAAGCCAATTCAGATTCACCAATCAAAAAGGGCTTAATCGAAGTTTGAGTCTCAACAAACCCCTCAAGGTCGCTAAGGCTATCTCGATACACTTCACTAAGCTCAGAGAGCTTTTCACGTCGCCAAGACTGCTCTTGAACCATCGAGACTGCATGAGTCAACGCATACGCTTGTGCTGGTGGTATCGCCGTGGAATACACATGGTGACGAGCAAACTGAGTTAAAAAGTCCCCCGTTGCGTGGTCACATAAAATAGCCGCGCCAGACATACCAAACGCTTTACCGAAGGTAACGACCAATAACTCAGGCTTAACCGCGGCAAGCTCGCAAGAGCCACCACCGGATTGACCAAGAACGCCAATACCATGAGCGTCATCGACAGCAAACCAAGCATCATGACTGCGAGTGACTTCAGCTATATCGCTGAGCGGCGCACAATCACCGTCCATGCTGAACACCCCTTCAGTCACAACCAGATGGTTGTCTTCGCTATTAATCAGCGATTTTAGGTGCTCGATGTCGTTATGTTTAAAGCGCTTCATCTTAGCTGGTGACAACGCCCCCGCTTCCATCACTGAAGCATGATTCAAACGGTCTTGGATCAATACGTCTGACTTTTCTAACAAGGTGAACAACAAGGCTTGATTAGCACTGAATCCAGAACCAAACAGAATTGCTCTGTCGTAGCCCAACCATTCAGTTAGTGCGGCTTCTAAATTGCTGTGTGCTGCACTAAAGCCAGTGACCATTGGTGATGCCCCACTGCCACTGCCGTATACGCTTAAACCTTGCTGCCAAGCCCGAACAAGCGCTTGGTCATTGGCCAAGCCCAAATAATCATTACTTGAGAAATTAATGTAGCGTCTGCCTTCGTGTTCCAAAACGGACTGGTTACCGGCAAACACCACATTCATAGAACGATTCAACCCTTGCGTTTTACGCTCAGCAAGGGCGGACTCGATACGAGATTTAAACACTGGCATCGTAGAAAAGGTCGTCTTTTGTCGGACGGGCAGCAACGCGCTCTACGACGCGATCGAGTAACTCGTTTTCTTCGATTTCATCAGGCTTTTGAGACACCTCTTGGCTGTTAATGCCGAGCTTATTGAACAGCATCATGTCTTTGTCTTCTGAAGGGTTTGGCGTGGTCAGAAGTTTGCAGCCGTAGAAGATGGAGTTTGCACCCGCCATAAAACACAGCGCTTGCATTTGTTCGTTCATGTTTTCACGGCCAGCGGATAAACGAACGGCTGATTGAGGCATCATGATTCGTGCAATCGCAATCAGGCGAATGAAATCAAATGGCTCAACATCATCCACTTCTTCCAACGGTGTGCCCTTTACCTTCACGAGCATGTTGATTGGAACGCTTTCAGGGTGTACCGGTAAGTTAGCCAATTCAACCAACAAACCTGCTCGGTCATTGGCACTCTCACCCATACCGATGATGCCACCAGAACAAATCTTCATGCCGGCATCACGAACGTGAGAAAGCGTATCTAAACGGTCTTGATAAGTACGTGTGGTAATGATGTTGCCGTAAAATTCAGGAGACGTATCTAGGTTGTGGTTGTAGTAATCCAAACCTGCGGTTGCCAGTTGTTTTGCTTGATCAGGCGTCAGCATGCCTAACGTCATACACGTTTCTAAACCCATGCCTTTCACGCCTTTGATCATGTCGGTCAAATGTGGCATGTCACGCTCTTTCGGGTTTTTCCATGCTGCGCCCATACAGAATCGAGTAGAACCAGCATTTTTGGCTTTTTGCGCAGCATCGAGTACGCGTTCTACTTCCATCAGACGCTCTTTCTCGATGTCTGTGGTGTAACGAGCACTCTGAGGACAGTACTTACAATCTTCTGGACAAGCACCTGTCTTAATCGACAGAAGCGTGCTTACTTGAACATGGTTGGTTTGTTGATATTGACGATGTACAAGCTGCGCTTCGAATAGGAGATCCATGAATGGTTTTTCCATGAGATCGCGCACTTCAGCATGCGTCCAGTTATGACGAACTTCCACGTGTATTCCTTTAGTCACTTTTGTTGTTGTGTTGACAGTCTACTGAGTCTCGATAAACTGTCAACACAACACAAAAGAACAAAGTTTACATCTGTTTATTTTTTAATCTTAATTGTTATTGGAATCGCACATGGATCTCGCCTTCGACCGCCAGCATATCTGGCATCCTTACACTTCGACATTGACACCTCTGACCTGCTACCCAGTGGCATCAGCAAGTGGTGTTCACATTAAATTGGAAGACGGTACTGAGCTTGTCGATGGCATGTCTTCTTGGTGGTCGACGATCCACGGCTACAACCATCCGCATTTAAATCAAGCCGCTCACCAGCAAATCGATCAGGTCTCTCACGTGATGTTTGGCGGGATTACCCACCAGCCAGCAATCAGTTTGTGTAAAAAGTTGCTATCCCTAGCCCCAAGTAATCTTGAACATGTATTCCTTGCCGATTCAGGCTCCGTTGCCGTAGAAGTCAGCTTAAAAATGGCACTGCAATATTGGCATGCAAAAGGCGAACGCCGACCGAAGTTTCTTACTTTGCGACACGGTTATCACGGCGATACGTTTGCAGCCATGTCGGTTACCGATCCTGATAACTCAATGCACTCTCTCTACAAAGGCTTTTTGCCTGAGCATATCTTTGCGGAGTCACCAACCTGTGGTTATTGGGATGAATGGAAGCCAGAAGACCTTACCGACTTCGAGCACAAGATTGAGACTCACCATAAAGAACTTGCTGCGGTGATCCTAGAGCCTATCGTTCAAGGCGCAGGCGGCATGCGTATCTACCATCCAGAATTTCTCAAAGGCGTGCGTAAGCTTTGCGACAAATACGGCTTGTTATTGATTGCAGATGAGATCGCTACCGGTTTTGGACGTACCGGCAAATTGTTTGCCTGCGAACATGCAGATATTCAACCAGACATTCTGTGTGTTGGGAAAGCACTCACTGGAGGCTACATGACCCTCTCTGCGACCCTCGCGAGCAAACACGTAGCAGACACCGTTTGTGGCGGTGATGCAGGTTGTTTTATGCATGGCCCAACGTTTATGGGTAACCCACTTGCCTGTGCTGTTGCCACTGCAAGTTTGGAATTGATTGAGCAAGGTAACTGGCAACAGCAAACCCAACAAATCGAAGCGTTGTTTTCTGAGTTACTACCAAAACTTGAAGAATACGACTTGGTGAAAAACACCCGTTGGTTGGGTGCTATTGGCGTAGTGGAGACGCATCGCCCTGTGAATATGGAAGCCATCCAAGCCTTGTTTGTTGAACACGGAGTTTGGATTCGTCCATTTGGTAAACTGATTTATATGATGCCGCCCTTCATAAGCAAGCCGGAAGATATTGAGAAACTAGTTAACGCGATTGATGCAGCGTTGCAACGTAAAGACTGCTTCGCTTCATAGTTCAATACGAAAACGGTTTGAGTATGAAACTCAAACCGTCTCTTTATTTATTAGAACAGTAAAGCTATCGGAGTTGACTGTCTTTACTCGCTCGTCGATTGAACAATGCTTGGCGTTGAGATACCAATTCGATTGTTGACTGACATTCGATACACAAACGAACGCCTTTCATTGCAAGACGACGCGCTTCTGGAATCTCATCACCACACTCATCGCAGTAATGGGCGCTCTCACCCTTTGTGATACTGCCACGAACACGGGAAATCTCGTCGTCTATTGTGTTTTGAATTTGTTGGCTGACGCTATCGTCGTTTGCCCACCCTACGGCCATAAGCCCTCCTCGTTACTTGAATGAGAAAATCTACTTACCGTGGTAAGGTGGATGAGTATATCGATTACAAATAACAAGATAATTAGGGTAAATTCGAAAACACTATTACGTTTTGGTAATAATTATTCTGCAAACGATTATTCGGCACTCTCATGGAAAAGCAATGCAAGGTTACTCATACTCCCTTCCTCACATTCAAAGTACTGCGTTTGCTCAGGCTCTCTCAAAGTAACACTGAGTATCTTCTCTACCTCACCAAACTCCTCGCTAAAGTACTCACTGACTAATATGACGCGCTCACCAATACTAAATTCCAGTGACTTCTCATCTACCAACGCTCGATGATACTGGTCTAATTTAAAGTCCTTTATAACTAAGGTTCTTTCAATACTGCTCCCCCCTAAATTAAGCTCCGACAGTAGAACCTGACTGTTTATATTTTCTATTGATATTTCTAGACGGTTAGGATGTGAAGCATCACACTTAAATAGCGCAGTATTAGTGTGGCTGGAAGCACAAGCAGATGAACTAAAAATAAGTCCAAGCAAAGAAATGTTACGCAGCATTTTTAATCGAAGCATATTTTTTGTAAGCCTTTTCTAATTTGACGTCGTATTGATTTTTCTGATACTCAGAACCATTGTAACCACGAGCAAAGGCAGCCCAATTTTTATCTCTTATATGTTCACCTAAGCCAGACTTTTGGATAAACGTAACAAAAGCCTCAAGTTGTTTCTTCTCCGACTCGAATACAGCCTTAACAAAGGATTCAGCGGTAACATGACCAGCTAACTTGAAATTAAAGCCCATAATTTGGAAACGTCCCCAAGATGCGGAGCGGATTGCTGCATTTGAGTTCAGTTCAATCGCTTTATTTAAACGTACGTATTCTGAGATACCACCAACATACAGACTTCGATTCCAATGCCGACTTGAAATACTTGGATGACTGTTATCGTAGGCTCTTGAAGTGAGTCTCGAAAATATATGAGCCTCAAACAAAATCTTTGGCTTACCATTGCTAAAGTAGGCTTCTCCTCGGCTCTCAACTTCCGCTACAGCTTTAATAGCAGCGACTTCGCATCTAAGAGTTTCAGCTACTTTGCGATAATCCAAGTCCGTCAACGCATCTCTTGAGCCAACCAAAGGTAACGTATATGCCACCATAGTCTCAGGTGTTCGTTTTAAATAATCATTCAGCTTACGATGGCTTCTTCCATTCACATCTATCCTTCCATCTGGCCGAGCCATCCCAACAAGGTTTTTCTGAAAAGCTTTAATTGCGGCGACAGTCTTGGAGTTTTCCGGTCTAGAGCCTAGTTTCCCATCCACTTTAAGCTCCTTTACTCCTTTTAAAGAACCAAGCAATTGGTTAATAGACCTTTGTACCGTACGAATATCAGCATCCACATTTTTACCACCTAAACCAACAGAGCCGCTTATTCTTATTGAAGCCATGAAAGTACCTCCTCTTAATATTTTGGAGGAGCTTGTCATGCTCAATGAAGCTTAGAAAAATATCATTAGGGACTGGTTTTTATAATTTAGGCTAACTATGCAATACCTCATCCTACATTTACATAACAACGTATTTTCACTCGACGCAGATAACAAAAAACCCAGCACTAAGGCTGGGTTTTGGTGTTCTAGTGGTTAATGAATTAACCGATGTGCGTTGCGCCTGCCATGTACTTCTGAAGTACTGTAGGGATCGCAATGCGGCCGTCTGCTTCTTGGTTGTTTTCTAGAATAGCAACCATTGTACGACCTACAGCAAGACCAGAACCGTTTAGCGTGTGTACAAGCTCAGGTTTCTTCTCGCCTTTACGACGGAAACGCGCTTGCATACGACGAGCTTGGAAGTCCCACATGTTAGAACATGAAGAGATTTCACGGTAAGTTTCTTGAGCAGGAACCCAAACTTCTAGGTCGTAAGTCTTACGAGCGCCAAAGCCCATGTCACCTGTACATAGAACCACTTTACGGTAAGGAAGCTCAAGAAGTTGTAGAACTTTCTCAGCATGACCTGTTAGCTCTTCTAGTGCGTTCATTGAATCTTCTGGCTTAGTGATTTGTACTAGCTCAACTTTGTCGAACTGGTGCATACGGATCAGACCACGAGTATCACGACCGTAAGAACCTGCTTCTGAGCGGAAACATGGCGTGTGCGCTGTCATCTTAATTGGTAGATCCGCTTCGTCAGAAATCGTGTCACGAACTAGGTTCGTTACAGGTACTTCTGCAGTAGGGATTAGAGACAGTTTACGTGGCTCTTCGTCGTTTACTTTTTCCGCTAAAGGCTCAGTGTGGAAAAGATCTTTACCGAACTTAGGAAGCTGACCAGTACCGAATAGGCTGTCAGAGTTTACTAGGTAAGGTACGTACATTTCTGTGTAGCCGTGCTCTTCAGTGTGAAGATCTAGCATAAACTGAGCGATTGCACGGTGTAGACGAGCGAATTGGCCTTTCATCACGATGAAACGTGCGCCAGTGATCTTAACTGCGCTTGCGAAGTCTAGACCGTCACCCATTTCGCCTAGGTCAACGTGATCTTTCAGTTCGAAGTCGTAAGACTTTGGCTCACCCCAACGAGAGATTTCAACGTTGTCGTTTTCATCTTTGCCATCTGGCACTTCGTCTGCTGGGATGTTTGGTACAGAAAGCGTGAACTCGTCTAGTTGAGCCATTACTTGCTCAAGTTCAACTTTCTTCGCATCAAGATCGCTACCTAGCGTACCGATTTGTTTCTTGATCTCTTCTGCGCCTTCTTTGTCGCCAGCCGCCATTTTTTGGCCGATTTGCTTGGAGATGGAGTTACGCGTGGATTGTAAATTTTCTACTTCTACTTGAATGGACTTACGTTGTTCTTCAAGTTTACGAATAGTATCTACGTCTAGCTTAAAGCCACGACGCGCCAGTTTAGCAGCTGTTTCATCCAGCTCTGTACGAAGTAATTTAGAATCCAGCATTGTTAATCCTATGCTTTTTGTTGTGAAATCACGCGCACTTTCCAAGCGTACGCGTTAAAAAAATTTACTAAACAAATGTATCCAAAAACGCCTACTTTTCATAGCGCTTTTGTGGGCTATTTGCGTCTAAAGTAGCCAAGTAATCTAACTTTTCGCCGATTTTGGTCTCCAGACCACGATTTGTCGGCTGATAGTACCTACGATCGCCCATTTCAGGCGGCAAATATTGCTCACCTGCTGCGTAAGCACCAGGCTCATCGTGAGCATAACGATACTCAGCCCCATAACCCATGTCTTTCATCAAACTGGTTGGCGCATTTCGAAGGTGATGCGGCACTTCATATTCAGGTAAGTTATGAGCGTCCGTTAGCGCTTGTTTCCAAGCAACGTAAACGGCATTACTCTTTGGAGCGCACGCGAGATAAACAATAGCTTGAGCAATCGCACGTTCACCTTCTGCTGGACCAACGCGTGTAAAACAGTCCCACGCGGAGAGTGCCACTTGCATGGCTCTAGGGTCCGCATTGCCGACATCTTCCGATGCTATCGCAAGTAATCGACGGGCAATATAAAGAGGATCACAACCCGCAGCAATCATACGTGCAGCCCAGTAAAGCGCAGCGTCCGGGTTTGAACCACGAATGGATTTGTGGACCGCAGAGATTAAGTCATACCAGATATCACCTTTGTTATCGAAGCGAGAGACTTTCTCCCCTGCCACTTCAGCCAGCAACTTAAGCGTGATCTCTTTTTCACCTTGCGCATTGTCTTCTGCCATGTCGTAGAGCAGCTCAAGATAATTGAGAGACATGCGAGCATCACCGTTGACCAGTTCTGCTAGGCGGTCTAATACGTTATCAGCGAAATGTGCGGGTGTATTGCCCAAGCCACGCTCTTTGTCACTGATCGCTTGATTCAGCGCCAGTGAGATTTCATCTTTATCGAGAGACGTTAGCTTGTAGACACGTGCACGTGACAGCAATGCGTTGTTTAACTCAAACGATGGGTTTTCTGTCGTCGCACCAATAAAGGTAACCGTGCCATCTTCGATATGCGGTAAAAACGCGTCTTGTTGAGATTTGTTGAAGCGATGCACCTCATCCACAAATAAGATGGTGCGGCGACCCGCCATTTTGTTCTCACGTGCTTTCTCGATTGCAGCACGGATTTCTTTCACACCAGACGTTACGGCAGACACACGCTCTACTTCAGCATTGGCGTAGTTTGCAGCCACTTCCGCTAATGTCGTTTTGCCTGTGCCTGGTGGTCCCCAAAGGATCATAGAGTGAATGTGACCCGCCTCTAGCGCACGGCGCAGTGGCTTACCAGGGCCTAAAATGTGCTGCTGTCCAATGTATTGCTCGATCGTTTCCGGTCTCATACGAGCAGCAAGGGGACGAAAATCTTCGTCCCCCGAGAAATCTAATGTGTAATTACTCACTACCAATTAATTCCTTTGGTCATCCACTTCCACACCTTTTGGAATTGTGAATGTGAATCTGTCTGCTTTTGGTTTACCCAGCTTCACGTTGTTAAAGGTGAACAAACCTTTTTGGCCGTCTTGCTCAACCACATTGAAGCCTTTCACCACACCTTTGGCATCAATATTAATCTGGAATTGACCTTGTGTGGAGTCTACTGCAGTAGGAATGAGAGTGAACTGGTCACCTTTTTGAGATATTTTGTAGTTATTCCAATCACTTGCTCGGTTACGCGTTAGCAAAACAAATGGCGTTTGCTCTGTTGCTTGCTCTTGCCAGTAGATGCTCACTTGCTCGATGAATGGGCTGTAGTACCACAATGTCTTACCGTCAGAGACCAATAGGTTCTCATCAGGGAATGTTGTACTCCAACGGAACAGGCTTGGGCGGGCAATTTCAACCGTACCTTCTCCTTCCATCACCGTTTCGCCTTCAGGGCTGATAACCTGCTGAGAGAAATCTGCACTAAAGCCATCATTCATAGAAAGGCGTTTGTTTAATTCATCTTTAGGAGACGCTGCGTGTGCAGTAGAGAAGAGGGAAAAGCTTAAAACAAGCGCGGAGAAAAGTTTCGCTGAAAATAGTTTTTTCATTCAGATACCTATTATTAGAACCACTCACCTCAGTTGGACTGAGGTGAGTCACACAAGTTCATTAATCTTTTGGTGGCGCAGGTGCCAGTACTTCACGGTTACCGTTATGACCCGGAGCACTTACGATGCCCTGCGCTTCAAGCTGCTCTACAATACGGGCGGCACGGTTGTAACCTATCTTAAATCGGCGCTGAACACCGGAAACCGAACCTCGACGTGATTGAACCACGTGCTCAACAACTTGATCGAAGAGCGGGTCTACATCTTCATCCGCTTCCATTTGCTCACCTGGCAATAGACTTTCTGGAGTTTGATCTCCACTGATGATCTCTTCAATGTAGTTCGGTTTACCACGCGCTTTCCAGTTGTTTACAACAGCATGAACATCATCATCTGATGCAAATGCACCGTGAACACGAGTTGTATGACTTGACCCCGGCGGTAGATACAACATATCACCCATACCAAGTAGTGATTCTGCGCCGCCTTGATCTAGGATTGTACGAGAGTCCGTTTTAGTCGATACCGTAAACGCAACACGAGTTGGAATGTTCGCTTTAATTAGACCGGTAATAACATCAACCGATGGACGCTGAGTCGCAAGAATTAAGTGAATACCTGCCGCACGCGCTTTTTGCGCCAAGCGAGCAATCAGTTCTTCAACTTTCTTACCTACCACCATCATTAGGTCAGCAAATTCGTCAACAACAACGACGATGTAAGGCAGCTTTTCTAGCAATGGCGGTTCAGTATCCATGCTGTCGCCTTCCTGCCAGAACGGGTCATGGATTGGGTGGCCCGCTTCTGCTGCCATCTTCAATTTTTCGTTGAAGCCCTTCACATTACGTACACCTAATGCCGACATCAATTTGTAACGACGTTCCATCTCGCCCACACACCAACGCAGAGCATTTGATGCGTCTTTCATATCAGTCACAACTTCAGAAAGAAGATGAGGGATACCTTCATAAATAGAAAGCTCTAGCATTTTCGGGTCAATCATGATGAAGCGTACATCTTCTGGACCTGCTTTATACAGCATGCTCAAAATCATCACGTTCACACCCACCGACTTACCAGAACCTGTTGTACCTGCTACTAACACGTGAGGCATCTTCGCAAGATCGGCCACCACAGCTTCGCCCGCAATGTCTTGGCCTAACACAACCGTTGTTGGTGACGTTGCTTGCTCAAACTGAGGGCTACTGATGACATCAGATAAATAGACCGTCTGACGACTCATGTTTGGCAGTTCCAAACCGATGTAAGGCTTGCCAGGGATTACTTCCACGACACGTACCGCCATCGCAGACAATGCACGCGCTAAGTCAGTTGAAAGACCAGAAATACGACTTACTTTCACCCCCGGCGCCAAATCAAGCTCAAAACGAGTGATCACTGGACCAGGATAAATACCAACCACATCGGCTTTGATTTTGTAGTCAGCGAGTTTGCTCTCTACCAATCGAGCGACCTGCTCTAACGCATCACGGTCGATAAAGTTTTCACGTTTTTCTGGATGATAAAGCAACTCGAGCGTTGGGAGTGGCTCTTCCGGAACTGGCAAGTTTTCTTCTTTCTGTACCAAAAATGGGTTCTGTGTTGCAGCGACTTTGGCTTGCGCATTGGAAACCATATCTTGGAATGCGGTAACGTCTTGGTCGTTGTCTTGGACCTCTTCTACCTCCACTTTTTGAGGTGCAGGTTCAAATGTTGTTGAAGGTGTTGCAACTTGCTGATGAGGCGTTGTTGGCTGTACTTGCTGTGCAGGCTGAGACTCCACTTCGTCTTCATCATCTAACACATCAAAGTCAGAGATCGTAGGCTCAATATGTTGGCTCGATTCCGTTTGCGCCGTGATGCTATCTAATACAGCAGAATCAATCGCAGGCTCTTCATGTACAGGATGCTCAATACTTGGCTGCTGTACTTGCTCTGCTTCAAATTGTTCGTACTCCGCATAATCTGGTTCAACGCTGATCGGTTCTTCTGTTGCTGTATGTTGCCCTACATAGGAAGAGTAAGTATCTGCAAATGATGGGGCTGCCTGTTCTTCAGTTCCCCAGTCATCTGCTTGTTGCGCCGCTGCTTCAAGCTCTTCTATCGTAACATTCAGTTGCTTGGTGCGTTCCAAGAGCGGATCAACGTTATCCGTGTTAACCGTATGGATAGGTTGTGTTTGAGGCTCAGGTTCAGCATAAACTGGCGCAGCATTAACCGTAGCCTTGCGTTGTGGTGGCGTCGGTTCTACCATCGCCTGTTCCGCAGGCTTATCAGGTTTAGCTTGCGGCATATAAATAGGATACTCATGCGTTGGCGCCGATTCTTTCGGTTCATCGACGTCGTATGCCGTTAAATGAGGAAGCGGCTCATCATCAATTTCATGGTCTACATTATGTTTAGGCGTAGAGACTTTATCTTCTACAAACTCATCAAGCTGAGGTTCTAAAACTTCCTGCTCTGAACCTCTTGCCTTATTTGCAAGCGCGGCAATTAGTGCTAACGCACGATCACCAAGCCATTCCACGATGTTAAGCCATGAGATGCCAGTGAAGAGCGTAAAGCCCGCTCCCCACAAGAACAGCAGTACCAATGTGGTACCGAGTACATTTAATGTAGGTAAAGCGAGGCTAGACAACACATCCCCGACCACACCTCCGGATGAAAAATACCAAATGTCATCAAAATTAATATCTGCAAGACCGCAACTGGTCATAATAAGGACGACAAGACCGAGCAGCCTTGTACCCCATAGCATGAAATCAATGGGCTCATCTTCTCCTCGTTTACGGCAAATCACCCATGCAGCCGCCGCTAGCAAGAAAGGGATTGGGTAAGCGAGAGAGCCAAATGTGAAGAATAGAGTATCGGCTAGCCAAGCGCCGAAAAGGCCACCAGCATTATCGATATCCCCTCCCCATGCGGTTTGGGACCAAGAAGGATCGGCCGGACTGAAGGTAAATAGTGCAACCGCAAGCAATACCGAGCTAAGAACGCCAACGATAAAGCAGCACTCTTTTAAGCGTTGGAAGCCATTTAAGCGTGAAGACTGGGGCTCTTCACTGGTTTTGATAATGGTTTCGACTTTCTTTGCGTTCTCTTTGAACATAAATCAACTTGAATATGGAAATGAAATAGGAAATTGCAAAACATTCCGAGCGGCATCAAGCCGCTCGGTAAATTGATTTAACCATATCAAGGAGAAAAACCCAATTACTCTCTGGCGAAAGCGGAAGCATATACCGCTTTCTTTGCAAGAAATTAACGAGTTTTGATCACAAGCTGGTTAGATTGTTTCACTTCTTCCATAACAACGTATGTGCGAGTGTCATTTACGCCAGGTAGACGTAGTAACGTATCGCCCAATAGTCGGCGGTAAGCACCCATATCTGATACACGGGTTTTAAGAAGATAGTCAAAGTCACCTGAAACAAGATGACACTCTTGTATGTCGTCTAGCTTTTGAACAGCTGAGTTAAACTGCTCAAACACATCCGGCGCACCACGGTTTAGCGTAATCTCAACGAATACTAATAGTGATGCATCCAGGAACTGCGGATTCAATAATGCAGTATACCCTGTGATATAACCCTGACGCTCTAAGCGACGTACACGCTCCAAACATGGCGTTGGAGAAAGTCCCACACGTTTTGAAAGCTCAACGTTTGAAATACGACCGTCTTTCTGCAGCTCATTAAGAATGTTGCGGTCGATACGGTCTAGTTCCTTGGACGGCTTTTTATAGTTGTCTGCCATTTTTTATTCCACCTTATTACTTCCTTGCAAAAAAATATACTACAACTTTTTAATATTTGGTGCCAAATTTTACAAATCTATAACTATACTAGTTATTAATTCGACAATAACACCCTACTAACAGTTAATACAACCATTATAGAAAGAGGATACAGGATGATCATTGGCGTACCTAAGGAAATCAAGAATCACGAATATCGTGTTGGTATGATCCCAGCTAGCGTGAGAGAACTCATCTCACATGGTCACCAAGTTTTAGTTGAGACCAATGCAGGTGCCGGCATTGGTTTTTCAGACGATGATTACATCGCTGTCGGCGCATCCATTCTCCCTCATGCTGCTGACGTATTTGCGCAAGCAGACATGATTGTAAAAGTAAAAGAACCCCAAGCAGTAGAGAGAGCAATGCTCCGCGAAGGGCAAATTTTATTTACTTATTTACACCTAGCACCAGATTTTCCACAAACTGATGAGCTAATCAAGAGCAAAGCTGTCTGTATAGCCTATGAGACTGTAACAGATAATATGGGTCGTTTGCCACTGTTAGCACCAATGTCAGAAGTGGCAGGTCGGATGTCTATCCAAGCTGGCGCGCAAACGTTGGAAAAATCGCACGGCGGTCGTGGTCTGCTCCTAGGCGGCGTACCTGGTGTTGAACCTGCAAAAGTCGTTATCGTTGGTGGTGGCGTTGTTGGTGCAAACGCTGCTCGTATGGCGGTTGGCCTTCGCGCTGACGTCACCATTCTAGACCGTAACGTAGACACACTTCGTAAGCTTGACGAAGAATTCCAAGGTCGCGCAAAAGTGGTTTATTCTACTGAAGACGCTATCGAGAAGCATGTTCTAGAAGCAGACCTTGTTATCGGTGCCGTTCTAATTCCTGGCGCAGCAGCACCTAAACTGGTCACTAAAGAGCACATTGCTAAGATGAAGCCTGGTGCGGCAGTGGTTGACGTGGCAATTGACCAAGGCGGTTGTTTCGAAACTTCACACGCGACAACTCACGCAGATCCAACTTACATCGTTGATGAAGTGGTTCACTACTGTGTAGCAAATATGCCTGGCGCAGTTGCTCGCACTTCAACATTTGCACTCAACAACGCTACACTTCCATACATCGTGAAGTTAGCAAATAAAGGCTACCGCGAAGCACTTCTAGAAGACAAAGGCTTCCTTGAAGGTCTAAACGTTATTCACGGAAAAGTAACGTGTAAAGAAGTAGCAGAAAGCTTTGACTTGGAATACGTTGAACCAACTCAAGCTATCGCTATGTTCAATTAATGACAAAATAAAACATAATTTGTCACGTTTTGTTTACAAAAGCCCACACTGAAGTGGGCTTTTTCATATAGAGCGTTTGGCTATAAAGAATAACTAAATCTTATATGCACAAATTAAAATATTTCTAGGCGTGACCGATTTAGGGCAAAACTCTGACAATCTAACACGGTAACCACGTTCTTCAAGATAAAGCACTTTGTCTAATGCGAGCCAAATCTCCAACGGACGTTGAAAAACAAGTTGCACTAAGCTCATTCTCTCCATTTGCCAGAAGCGTTGTTTGCTTAACTTTTCAAAATGAGAGAAATCGATTTCTTGAGGAAGAACAATGCCTTTTTGCTCCGCTGCCCAGCGACAGAACGATTCAAAACCATCACTTAATTGCGACTTACGGATACTCGGCACAGGCTGATACTCTGCCATCCCCAAAGCTTGTCGCGTGATCAAATCAAACCCAAGACGAAACATCATTTCCTGCTGACGATGACGACGCACGCGCTCTCCTCCCGTCACCGTTTGTTGTAATGGGATACGCAGTTCTTGCGTAGACAATGAGAGAGAAGAAGCCCTGCCCGATTCCGACATCGGCTGGTATTGTTCCGACTGAATCAAGTGGTAACAACAAGGTGATATGGTCATCGCAGCAATCCCATTTTCACTGCCGTACTGCATTAGACGAACGTGAAGGTCACCGCATGCATGCAGTGCTACTGCGTGTTGCGTTGGCTTAAACACGGCTTTCGCTTTGCTATCAAACGCGTCACCTTGAATAAACGTCATCTTCCAATGATGTTCATTGGCTGCTTGTTGCCCCGAATCGCACAGTGCTTGTTGGTATTCAAAGCTGGTTACAGGCTGATCGGTTTGCGTTGTCAGGATTCGCCCCAAGTAACCTTTACCTGAGCACCATTCTAGCCACTCTTCGCTACAGTGTTGTTGAATTGCAGCTTCACCCATCGAGCTAATTTGCTCCAACTTACGTCCCGGAATACCGTTATCTAAACCACGAGCGAGTTCCAAGCCGTTTAACGACAAAAGCTCTAAATGAGTCAGTTCTGCGAGTTGTTCAAGCTCAGGCAAAAACGGACTAAGTGCTTTTAACGCGAGTTCTGGTGCTGCTTTGTATTCTTCGATTTGAGAGGGAGTAAGAGACGCTAGCCATTGGCACAGTCGAGGATGTTGCTCCTGCCAAGGTAATGATGTGTGAATGCTGCTTTTAAAAGGCTCGAATCGCCACAAAGATTGGTTTTCGATTAAGCAGTCATTAATAAATTGAAATTGCGTTTTCATAGCTCCCCCTACAACGAGCGCATTGTAGAGGGAATCGAAACATCAATGAAGTGTTATCTCACCGGAAGCTCGATGTCTTTAAACATCTCTTCGATTTCTGCATTAGACTTCAACGAAATCGCCTGCTCAACCACTGGACGCGTTAAGTGCGGTGCAAAACGCTCCATAAAATCGAACATGTAAGAGCGTAAGAATGTACCACGGCGGAAGCCGATGCTCGTGGTGCTCGCGCCAAACAAATGGCTCGCATCTATTGCAACCAAGTCACCGTCCTGCTCTTCATCCACAGCCATGCTTGCAATCACACCCACACCAATACCCATACGAACGTAAGTTTTAATGACGTCTGCATCAGTTGCCGTGAACACCACTCGCGGGGTTAAACCTTCGCGGTTGAATGCTGTATCCAGCTCTGAACGGCCAGTAAAACCGAACACGTAAGTGACTAATGGGTAAGCGGCAAGATCACTGATCGTTACTTTGTCTTTCTTCGCTAGTGGGTGGTCTTTAGGCACAACTATTGAACGATTCCAGTGATAACAAGGCAGCATGATGGCATCTTGATATAAGTGAAGAGCTTCTGTCGCAATCGCAAAATTCGCTGTGCCTTTAGCTATCGCCTCAGACATTTGTGATGGTGTACCTTGGTGCATGTGTAACGACACTTTTGGATAACGAGAAGTAAAACCTTTGATGACATCTGGCAGTGCATAACGAGCCTGCGTATGTGTCGTGGTGATATTCAGCGTCCCCATTTCTGGATGGGTGTGCTCTCCAGCCACCGCTTTGATACTTTCTACACGAGCGAGAATTTCTTGAGAGATACGTACAATTTCTTCTCCAGCTGGCGTCACTTGCGTTAAGTGCTTACCGCTACGTTCAAAAATCTGAATACCTAACTCATCTTCCAGCAACCGAACCTGTTTACTAATACCTGGCTGAGAGGTATATAAGCTTTCCGCCGTTGCAGATACATTCAGATTATGGTTTACAACCTCAACAATATACTTCAGCTGCTGCAGTTTCATCGTAATCCCTTACTTATTCATGAGAGAGTTTATTGGCCACTCAAGCGAGCGATATAATAATTAGTTATAACGCGTTCAAATCGAAATGAACAGCAATTTCTAACTTATACCTCAATCACATACTAATAATCTTCAAGCAAGAAACAATATGCACAAAGTTGAGCCAATAAATGACCGAAGTTCTATGATGTGACTTCTATCAGTAACTAAAACGTGGGAGAGACAAAATAATCAAACAAATAAGGTGCCGAGTAAGATAAGATTCATGTATTCTTTAACGCTAGCCGCAGAAAAGTAAAGCAGACGCAAAGATATGAATATTGGTTTAATAATCGCTTTGGTAGCCATCCTACTGGTGTTAATCCTAGGCTATAACATTATGTTGCAATATAAGGTTAAAGTTGAAACCGCAAAAAGGCAGGAATCAGCGCGATATGTAGCCTTGATAGATGGTACTGAAGAGTTGATTGGTCATGCGCACCATATCCCTTTTAGTAAAGAGCTGTTGCTGTGTCTAAACAATCGTATTCTTGACGCGCTAGAGAGCATGCATGAGCTAGACCCGAAGAACAAGCAACTTGCTCAACGTATCGAAAATATGAAGCAGCAGATTACGCAGCTAAAAGAGAATGGTCCTACTGGCGAGAGTACCACTTTCAAGATGCCGAGTAGTGATAAACAAGCTATCGTCATGCTTAAGCTGGTTAAACGACTTCGCGACACTATCCGTAACGAGCACAACAAAGGCCGATTGGATACCCAGACTTACGTCACCGAAAATGCGCGCTTGGAAACGATGCAAATTCGCATCAACATTGAAAATGTCATCAAAAGAGCAAACGACTCTATCGCTCGTGGCCAACCAGGCACCGCGCTTCAACTGCTGCGTAAAGGTATCGATGCTTTGAGCACTAAGAGCGATCCTTATTCTATTCAAGCGAAACAAAAGCTTGAAGAGATGTTGGGTGACTTAGATAAAAAGCGCCAAGATAAAAGCGATGCCGAAATGCAGCAGATTGCTGACAAAGAGCGTGACAATGACATGGAAGCACTCTTCGGCGAGAAGAAAAAGTGGTAACATTCACTTCAGGTCAAGAAAGGCTGCAATTGCAGCCTTTTTTCTATCCGCAAGACAACGGATATGCCCAATAAAAATGTGAAGTACTAAAACTAAAATGATGAATCTAGACGCCTATCAAGATCTTCTTGCTCCCATTAACCAATTTCTGCAATGCAGTACACCTGATGAATGGGTAGAGGAAGCAAAGAAACCAGAGAACCTTCAAACCATTTTGTTAGACCACCTACTGTGCGAACTAAAAGCTGGCCAATCTGCCATGTTTTTAATTCGTAAGTATGCCGTTGACCAATCCAGTTCACATGCTCTACTTGACTGGTTTAAGCCCTACGAAGATTTTGCTTACCGTAACGTAGGCTCATTGGAAACTTTAAAAGGCAAGAGCAATATTTCTAAGTCAATCATGGCTAAGTCCGACTCACCATACAGCCAAGATTTGATCGATAAGATGGTGCTTTTGATAAAAGAGGAGTTACACCACTTTTATCAAGTTTTAGAGATCATGGAAAGTCGTGGAATTGAGTATAAAAATATTCCAGCAAGTCGCTATGCTAAAGGACTGATTTCGCATATGAAGACTCATGAGCCGGAAACGCTGATCGATAAACTCATCATTGGTGCGTACATCGAAGCCCGATCTTGTGAGCGTTTTGCCAAACTAGCACCACATATGGATGACGATATCGCAAAGTTCTACATTTCTTTATTACGTTCAGAAGCACGCCATTACCAGGATTATCTTGTATTAGCGGAGCAAATCGCAGGCAAAGATATCAGCGAGCGCATCGCCTACTTTGGACGTATAGAGGCAGATTTAATTTCTACGCCAGATACAGATTTTAAGTTTCACAGTGGTATTCCAGCCTAGCGAGCATATTCTCCCAAGGTTGAGCATACTCTGAACTTATATAGACAGAGAATAAATAAGCCGGACATTTCGTCCGGCTTATTTATTGTAGCAATGAGGTTAGGAATAAAGCTGAAACACAACAACTAGAGCTGGAATGAACCCATTCGAGTTTTCAAGTTGTGCGCTAGGCTACTAATCTGCTGACAAGCCACAGCCGTTTGTGAAGCTCCCTCAGCCATCTCTGTTGAAGCACTATTAATATGCTCCACACTGCGATTCAGCTCTTCGGATACAGAATTCTGCTCACTGCACGCCGTTGCGATTTGTGTGCTCATTTGCGCTATGTTATCGACAGAATGTTCAATTTCTTTTATCTGGCTATCAGCATCATTAACTTGCTCAACACACTGAGAAATACCCTCCTGACAATCACGGCTTGAATGCCCTATTTTACTGCTGCTCTCTTGTAGCTGATTAACAATTTCCACAATTTGTGAAGTGGAGTCTTGAGTGCGTTGCGCCAGAGAACGAACCTCATCTGCCACAACAGCAAACCCACGTCCTTGTTCGCCAGCCCGAGCGGCTTCAATTGCAGCGTTCAGTGCTAACAAGTTTGTTTGCTCGGCAATCCCGCGGATCACATCGACGACCACATTGATATTGTTTGAGCTCGATTCAAGCTCACGTGCCAGTTCATCTGACTCTTGGATCGTATGTGATACACGCTCAATTACTGCGATAGTTTGTTGTAACGTCGCCGTTCCTTGCTTTGCCACTTCCGCAGCCGAATAAGCAGAGGTTGCGCCAACTTCGGTATTTTGTGCCACTTCACTTACAGCAGCTTGCATCTCTGTCATCGCAGAAGCCACCGAGCTAAGTTCAATTTGTTGATTTTGCATACCAGAGGCGGTCTGAGAAGAAATAGCACTCACTTCCTCTACTGCTGCCGTTAGCTGAATCGTTGAGTCATTAATCTCAGAAACCAGCGAATGTAAGTTTGTTTGCATACCGACAAGCTCTTTAAGCAACGTTCCTAACTCGTCTTTGCTCAATTCACTTTCGTCGATTTGATTATTCAATTGACCCTTGGCGATTTTAGAAGCGAATTCCAATGCTCGATCAACAGGCCCGCAAATGACTCGAGAAAGCAACATGGCAGACATTACCATGACCAATGCGACGACGAGCGCACCAACAGCAGCGCTGTATTGTGTAAATGCCGCTTCACTTTGTACTTCTTCACCAATCAAATTCACCAACTCATCGTTCAACGCGAGGGTATTATCCAAGCTGCTCAACGCTTTTGAGTAGGTATCGAAACTCGATAAAATCACATCATTTGCACTTTCAGCATCACCTTGGCTTAGCAGTACGTTGTAAGTCTTCGTTTCTTTGATGTATTGATTCCAAGTTTCTTTAAAAACGCTAAAAGACTGCGTTTCACGCTTATTAAGGTCGAGCTTTTCGTATTCTGCAATACCAGCCTGCACATCAGAACGCCATTGGTCGAGGCCTTTTAACCACTCACCAATTTTGGGGTGATTTGCGTTTGGCAATAAAGAGAACTCATCTTTACGCACTTTAGTAATATCAACTTGGATACCTTTCAAAATCGCAACAGAAGGTAAACTTTTATCTGTTAACACTGAGATGTCTTTATTCAGTGTTAACAAACCTTGCACCAACATTACTGACACTAAACCAAACACGGCAAAAACGGTTAAATAACTAACCGATATTTTCTTTACGACACTTAAGTCTTTAATACGCATGCACTTTCTCCCCGCAGCCTTTCCAAACCTCTCACTTAAGTGAAAGCTTAACCTCTAAAACACACTGTTTTTTGCGCTCGATATCATTGAACGCTCTTATATACATCGGCTTGAGAGATCAAATCTTGACCAGTAATTGATAGTTTTATCACATGCTATTTTAGAGATAGGCTCGTATGCTCCGTATTGTGTCTACATCTTTTCATGAGCGCTTCTCGGCGCAGATCCAAGATCTCATCGATGAGCTTTTCTTTCGCATTTATCCCAAAATGCTGGGCATAATTTTTTACTTTTGCTATCTCATTAGGTTGCAAGCGGTACACCTCTTTCTTTAAACGCGCTTCTGCTTCACTTCTAATCAAACCTTGCTCTTGTAACAATTTAATGATGGTTTCATCGGTTGGATTTACTGCTCTAGCCATGGTGCTCCATCTATCAATTTGAGTTCTAGCCATATAGCTAGATGAATGACGCCGCACAACTTATAGAGCAAAGATGACAGCTTGATTGCAGTGAATGCAATTCGTTGACTGTTGGTACTATTTTCCACCGCTTTAACGGCCACACACTCAATATCCCCATTCTCACCATTGAATAAAGATCACATTCTGATAACAATTTTCAGCGCTGGCTTAGATGTCATCCATATTTAACGTGCAAGTAACATTTATAAACAAGAATGATTGCTCTAGTTCAAATGATGGAAAAATAAGATGAAATTTTCGCAGTGGAGCCTTTTATTAAGTAGCTTGATAGCGTTACCCAGCATTGCAGATACCGACGTTTACCTAACGAATAACTCTGAGCAACCGTTAACTATTCAAGTAAAACATGAAGGCAGTGATTTGCTTCAATACGGAGAAGAATGGCAACAACATGTGCAGGTACTTGGTCCGTGGGAAACTAAATCTGTATTAAGCTTCAACCGCTGGGAGGGCGTGAAATCAAATCAAACTTACCGTTTTGAAACGGTGGTTTCTAGCCCCGAAGGTGAAAGCATAACACTCAATCAAATAATGGAAGGCCATTGGTACAATTCGACCATTGAATACGGCTTGTCCGCAGCCGATGTCGAGTTATCTCTCAAAGATGATCGTAACATTCATCGTGCCAACACTAACGCTTTTGGTACGAGAGAAACCGAACTGGCATTTAAGTCAGACAGTACCGCTCGATATGATGATCTTTACTACACCATCACGCCAAGCAAGGTAGCGGAGTCTGTCGACAACGAAGAACAAAACCTTAAGTTGATGACTTATAACATCTGGGCGTTGACGGCTATTGCATCGCACATTGGAGATCGTTACGAACTGATTCCTCAACATGTAAAAGGTTACGATGTTTTGGCGCTGCAAGAGGTGTTTGCCAGCGGTCGTGAAGCATTCTTACGTGAGTTAGCCAAGGAATATCCTTACCAAACAAAGATGTTAGATAAAGAAGGCGTTAATATTCATGATGGTGGCGTAATCATAGTTAGTCGCTACCCTATCGTGAATGAAGCGCAATATGTCTTTCCTGATTGCTCTGGTACAGACTGCTTTGCCGATAAAGGCGTAAATTATGCGGAAATAATTAAAGGAGGTCAGGCTTACCATGTGTTTGCTACCCATACCGCATCTTTCGATACAGACACCGCCCGTGAGTATCGTCAGCGCCAGTTCAAACAAATCCGCGCACTCGCCCAATCTCTTGACATTCCTTCGAGCGAAACTGTGGTATACAGCGGCGACTTTAACGTAAACAAAAGAAAGTTCCCTGGTGACTACCAACAAATGATCGCTAACTTAAGCGCCATAGAGCCTCAGTACTCTGGTTACACGGAGTCAACCTTTGATCCCCGTATCAATAACTTTGCAGGTGAAGCGTTATCAGGTGGCGAAAACGTGGAATACCTTGACTATGTTATGGTGAGTAGTGAATACGGGGTGAAATCATTCAATGACAACCGTGTAGACGTGCCGCGCACAACCGCAGAGAGTTTATGGAAACACTACAACCTTTCTGACCATTTCCCAGTAAGCGCAACAATCAAGCCATGAAGAAAATCGCTTTGATAATCATGTCCGCCATTATGGCGGGCATGATATTTTTAACTTTCAATCACGATGTTCAAAAAAAAAGAGCTCGCTTCCTCTCCTTCCCCTAAGACAAAAAATCAGAGTGTCTCCAGTACCTCACCACAAACAAGCAGCATCGTGCCCGATACGGATACTTCACCACAAACAACTAAGCTCCCTTCCACAGTTCAAATAACGACTGAGCGATTAACTCAACTCAAAGGCAGGAAACTTGTCGCCCAACTTGAGACGTTTTGGCAAGAGTGTATGTTGAACCGTAGTTGTGAAGAGCAGGTCGCCTTGTTTGAGGCGCATTTATCTTCAGCTCGATTCCAGCTTTTGGCGAACTACCCTCAGCTCAGCAGCCAATGGCAAGAGAGTGTAGGAAATTTGTTATTTGATGAGCAACAATCACTGGCGTCGCGTATTGCACAGCTGAAGAACGAAGCAAGAAGCATCTGGGGAGAATTGGCTGATGTTGTTTTCGCGGATGAGTTCGCGCTGTACGATTGCAACTTAGAAGCCCAAAAGCTGGACACTCAAAGCCCAGATAACTTTTTGCGATCTTTCGAGCAACTCACCATTGACTGGCAAGAACATGCAGATGCTATCGGGCTAACAAGCGACCAGGAAAAATATGAGCGTGCAGTCGCCCTGATACCCAATAGCATGAGCTTTCCAGATCGCCAAACTATCATCGCAGAGCTGCAAAAAACTTACTTAACGAAGGACGAAAGCGAAGAGATTCATGCTCGTCAGCAGCAAATTACAGAGTAAAAAAAACAAGTCAAAGATTATCAACAAGCATTACAACAACTTGAGTCCAAGCTAAGAACGCAAAGAGCTTCTAGCCATTCAAATTTGTCAGAACCGGAATGGCAAAGCTATTACCAACAAGAAGTCGCGGATTTTCGTCGTGAATTTTTTTCTTCTTAACAATGCGCTTTGACTGGCTGGGAACTTAAAAAGGCACGTTGCTAACCAGCCGCGTGCCTTATGTTCAACTCTCTACTTTTAATTCAGAATAAATTTAAACCAAATACATCTTTCACATCAAATAGCACTTTTTCGGTTTTCTCGCGAGAACGCTCACTACCTTGTTTTAAAATATCAATCAGCTGCGCTTTATCATCCAAATACATAGCGCGCTTTTCTCGAATAGGGCGAAGCATCTCTTGTAAGCATTCTTCTAACACTTTCTTGGTCAAACCATCACCTAACCCACCTCGTCGATAATGGTCTTTTAGCTGTTCGACATAATTTTTATCAGGATGAAAAGCATCGAGGTAGATGAATACAATATTCCCTTCGACTTGGCCAGGGTCCTCAATTTTCAGATGATTGGGATCGGTATACATAGATTTCACTGCCGCGGAAATCTCCTTTTCGGAGGCCCCTAAGTTGATTGCGTTCCCCATGCTTTTAGACATCTTATTTTTACCGTCAGTACTCGGCAAACGAGGTGCATCGCTAAGTAATGGACGGCATTCTCTAAGAACCTCTTTTCCACCCAGATGGTTTATTTTTCTCACGATTTCATTAGTTTGCTCTAACATTGGCAGTTGGTCATCACCCACTGGTACTAGCGTCGCATGAAACCCCGTAATATCAGCAGCTTGAGAAATTGGATACGTTAAAAAGCCTGCGGGAATAGAGCGTTCAAAACCTTTACTCTGAATCTCATTTTTAACCGTAGGGTTTCGCTCTAATCGTGCGATAGAAACTAGATTACTGTAATACATTGTCAACTCGGCTAACGCTGGAATTTGAGACTGCAACGTGATCGTAGTTTGAGCGGGGTTGATACCAACAGCCAAATAATCTGCAACGACATTGAGAATATTAGAGGATACCTTTGATGGATTATGCGCGTTATCCGTCAACCCTTGCATGTCCGCGACCAAGATTGTTTGCTCGTGCTCCGTTTGCAATTTGACTCGTTGTTGCAATGAACCAATATAGTGCCCTAGGTGTAATGGACCTGTTGCTCGATCTCCGGTAAGTATAATTTCACGCTGAGATGTGTTTTTATGGGTATTCATATTTGTCTCCAAGTATTTAATAGATCGCTACTGGAGATAAAAAGATCAAACACTCTTAGCTACCATCCAGCAGCTTAAGAATGTAAGTATTCCGCGCCGCTCTATTTAGAGCGCCACCAAGAGAAGGTTGTTAATGAAGGGCGAACGTGTATTTTCATGTTTTTTAAACTAACAGCACATACCGCAGAACTCAATCTGTTTTGTACTGAATTAGTGTGAGTGTTCCAACAGCCAATTAATAGGATTACATTGGTAAAGACATCGCAATGACCAAAACCGCACCAAATACCGAACCAGAGACAAACGCACACAGTACAGTTTTGTTGTGTTTCCTTTTCATTGATGAACTCCTATCCATAACTACGATGACCAGCCCTCACATCTAATACGCATGTGGATGCATCACGACAACGAGTTAACCAACATATCGCACGTAGGACCAGTACCGCTTTGTTAAATTGGGACCTCGTCCATAACTTGGAGTGTAAATGACTCCGGAACCTACAACAGAAGAAAATTTCATCACGTTACTGTCCTACCCTCCGGGTTTGTGGCTTAATAGGCAACAGGAACACTTTTTTCTTTTGCTGCGGATACTTACATGGAAGCTGTTTTACATCAGTTGCAATTCTCTTTGTCGATAACCGGACCTATCTGTTTGATGTTGGTACTTGGCGTTCTTTTTAAGCGCTTTGGTCTAATCAACGATAATTTTATCGAAGTAGGCTCTAAGCTGGTGTTTCAAGTTACCTTGCCTGCGATGTTATTTGTCAGCATTGTGGCTTCAGAACACGACTTTTCCGCGGCAAGTGGATTCGTCAATTTCGGCGTCATCGCTAGTATTTCGTTTTTCATTTTCACCTACCTTTCCGTCAAACTTCTGTTCAAAGCATCGCCTGATCAAGGCGTTCTCATCCAAGGTGGGTTCCGAGCAAATACAGGTATTATTGGTATCGCTTACGTTGCCAATGCGTATGGTTCTCAAGGTGTGGCGCTAGCAGCGCTCTATGTCGCGGTCACCACATTTATTTATAACGTCCAAGCGGTAATTTGCTTATCGCCCAAGGGGGCAACGTCTGCCTCGCAAGCAGCAAAGATGATGGGCCGAACACTGACTAGGAATCCGCTCATAATCTCCATTGTTCTAGGAATGGCTTTTTATTTACTCGCTATTCCAGTACCGAATGTGGTTATTGACGCAGGAGACTACTTGTCCAAAATGACATTGCCTTTGGCGCTGTTGTGTACGGGTGGCTCACTTGACTTTAGCTTGATGAGAAAAGAGAAAGGTCCATCTTGGTTTGCGAGCAGTTACAAGCTCATCGTAGCGCCAGTCATCATCACCATGGGAGCTTACTTAGTAGGATTTCGAGGAATTGAGCTAGGTATTCTTTTCTTTATGAACGCCTCTCCAGTCGCTGCTGCCAGCTATGTCATGGCGCGTTCCATGGGAGGCAATGCCACGTTAGCTGCAAATATCATCGCACTCACTACGGTGCTTTCTACCGTGACCTGTACGTTGGGCATCCTATTTCTTAAGTTCTACAACTTAATATAATTGGCCAGCGATAAAATAAAGACGCTAGACGGCATTGATGTCAGTTACTGGTCGTGATTCGCAAAAGTGAGCTTTCTTACCAGACGAAAAAATTCACTCGCTTCAGATTCCGACAAACAAGAAAAAAACTCTTTCTGTAAATTCGTCATGATTTGATGAACTTGCTTTAAAGCATTTGCCCCCTCTTTTGTCATGCTTAGCATTTTAAGGCGCTGATTCGATTTACTTTTAGAAACTTGAACAAACCCTCTCTTTTCCAGATTGTCCACCATCCGCTTTGCTACACTTCGCTCAGTTCGAACCGCATCAGCCAACGCTTGCTGGCTCATAGGTTGAAATTCTTCTAAAGCGGCCAGTGCACTTGCCATTTCTAGTGTCATCAAATTTTGCCGAGAGAGCTCGGCTTGGGCACGATTGCGGTACATGCGCTGCATCACACCGCAGACAAACATAGGGCTTTGATCCAAAACGGAAATTGGGGAAATTTTCTGATCTTTCATCGTCGTTTTTCTTCTTTAGGCTTTCATTCGGCCGAAAAGGCTGTGCTGATACTGCACACAACACGCCGTCTTTCAGGCTCGCGTCATAGACGGTAACCACCAAGTGAAAACATAAAATAAAGAGCGCCGAAGCGCCCTTTAATCGTGTTAATTATCACTAGTATAACTCAGTTAAAACAACCAAGTCCTACTCGCTTTGCTGACTGGGTTTAGTGCTGGTCTCAGACAACTCTGCCTCCGACTCTTTTCTCGCACGTCGATCAAACAATCGCTCAACCACTACAAAGAAGATTGGGACGAAGAATATACCCAATATCGTGGCACTGATCATGCCACCAAGTACGCCGGTACCTACTGCGTTTTGACCTGCCGATCCCACACCTGAACTGATAGCAAGTGGTACCACACCCAAACCAAAAGCAAGCGATGTCATGATAATTGGGCGCAGACGAACACGAACGGCATGCAGGGTTGCTTCGATAAGGCCAGCGCCTTTCTCGTAGTAATCTTTCGCAAACTCAACAATCAGAATCGCGTTTTTAGTTGCCAAGCCGACCGTCGTTAATAAACTCACCTGGAAGAACACATCGTTATCCATACTGCGCGTCATTACCGCAAGCACAGCACCAAGCACACCAAGAGGAACAACTAACACCACGGCGAAAGGTACTGACCAACTTTCATACAAAGCGGCAAGAACTAAGAATACGACGAGGATAGATAGCGCATATAGCATTGGCGCTTGGTTTCCGGAAAGGCGCTCTTCATACGAAATACCATTCCAGTTCACCGTGAAACCTTCTGGTAGCTTTTCTACCATTGCTTCAATTTCTTCCATGGCTTCACCAGTACTTACACCAGGAGCTGCACCGCCTTGAATATTCATTGCTGGCAAACCATCAAAGCGCTGCAAAAGAGGAGAACCATAGGTCCACTCGCCACTCGCAAAAGCAGAGAAAGGCACCATCTCTCCCTTAGCGTTGCGTACGTACCATGAATCGAAGTCTTTTGGCTGCATGCGGTATTCCGCATCACTTTGCACCATCACTTTCTTCACACGACCGCGGTCAATATAATCGTTAATGTAAGCCCCGCCCCATGCAGCTGACAGGATTTGGTTTACGTCATTGATACTGACATCCAAAGCACGAAGTTTGACGTGGTCAATGTTCACTTTGTACATTGGCGCATCTGCCTGACCGTTTGGACGAACACCGACAAGTTTCGGGTTTTGTGCAGCCATGCCCAGAAGTTGCCCTTGAGCCGCAACTAATGCATCGTGCCCTTTATTCAACGAGTCTTGGAGATAGAAATCGAAACCTGTCGAGTTACCTAGCTCTTGAATCGCTGGAGGGGCGAACGCAAACACCAAAGCTTCTTTAATGGTAGAGAAGTACCCCATCGCTCGGCCCGTAATGGAAGCGGCATCAGCACCCGGCGCTTCACGCTCAGACCAATCTTTCAGACCGATAAATGCCATCCCCATGTTTTGGCCTTGGCCTGCGAAACTAAATCCAGCAACGGAGAAGACAGATTTTACATTGTCTTTTTCGTCTACTAGGTAAAAGTCACGCATTTTCTCAAGTGTTTTTTCCGTCTGTTCTTGTGTTGAGTTAGGCGGCAAAATAGCCATTGAGAATACTGTGCCTTGGTCTTCATCTGGCAAAAATGACGTTGGAAGGTTCATAAATAACCAGCCAGCACCTGCACTCATTGCCAAAAATACAACCAACATGCGACCTGTGCGTTTTAGAAGTTTGGCAACGCCGGTTTCATAGCCTGCTGTCATCGCATCAAACTTGCGGTTAAACCAGCCAAAGAAGCCTTTCTTCTCTAGAAGCTCAGCATCGCCTTTTTTCAGCAATGTAGCACACAATGCCGGAGTCAGAATTATCGCAACCAAAACGGAAAGCGTCATAGCCGCCACAATAGTTATCGAAAACTGACGGTAAATAACCCCGGTAGAACCAGACATAAACGCCATAGGGACGAATACCGCTGAAAGCGTCAAACCGACACCAATCAGGGCACCAGTAATCTGTCCCATCGATTTTTTGGTCGCTTCTTTGGGCTCTAAACCATCTTCATGCATCACACGCTCGACGTTTTCTACCACAACGATGGCATCATCCACCAGCAAACCGATAGCCAGAACCATCGCGAACATGGTTAACGTGTTTACACTAAATCCAGTCGCGTACAAAATAGCGAAGGTTCCGAGCAATACGACAGGCACTGCGATCGTTGGAATGATCGTCGCACGGAAGTTCTGCAAGAACAGGTACATGATTAAGAACACAAGAAGAATGGCTTCTAATAGCGTTTTAACCACTTCTTGAATCGAGGCTTTGACGAATGGCGTTGTTTCAAATGGGTAAGCAATCTGCAACCCTTCTGGGAACGTTGCACTCAGTTGTTCTAAGCGCTCTTTTACCGCATTGGCTGTCTCAAGCGCGTTTGCGCCAGTACCTAATGAAATACCTAACCCCGATGCTGGGAAGCCATTATATTGGCCTCGAATATCATAACTTTCTGCACCACGCTCAACGCGAGCTACATCTTTCAAATAAACATTCGAACCACTGGCGTCGGACTTAAGAATGATGTCTTGGAACTCTTCTACACTGCTCAAACGACTTGCAGAAGAAATCGTAGCATTCAACAACTGACCCTCCTGCGCAGGTGCCGCACCAAGTTGACCTGAAGAAACTTGCGCGTTCTGTTCACTGATTGCATTTGCTACGTCGATCGCGGTCAAGTTGAACTGCGTAAGCTTAAAAGGGTCCAGCCAAACTCGCATCGCATACTGCGCACCAAACGCCTGCACTTGTCCTACGCCAGTTACACGACTTATCGGGTCTTGAATATTCGTTACAACAAAGTCGCCGATATCGTTTTCTGTAAAGTCTGGATCTTCAGAATAAACTGCGACAACCATGAGAAATGCCGTATTGGATTTATTTACGACAATACCTTGGTTTTGTACCTCCATCGGTAATGAAGTCAATGCCAATTGCAGTTTGTTCTGCACCTGTACTTGCGCGATATCAGGGTCAGCTTCGCTATCAAACGTCAGGGTAATTGTCGCATTACCAAATGCATCACTGCTCGATGATAGGTAGCGAAGGTAATCTAATCCTGTCATGTTTTGCTCGATAACCTGCGTTACCGAGTCTTCAACGGTTTTTGCAGATGCACCTGGATAGCGAGCACTGATGGTGATCGTCGTCGGTGAAATCGTTGGGTATTGCGAGACGGGTAAATTGAATAATGACATTACCCCCGCCAACATCGTTAGAATCGCGAGAACCCAAGCAAATACCGGACGATCGATAAAAAATCGTGCCATGATTACTCCTGTTCACCGTTTTGGATAGTTACCGAACTGCCTGGCCCTACCTTTTGTAAACCGGCGGTAATGACTTTATCACCCGCGTTCAAACCATCAATAATGCGCCATTGGCTATTGATCGCTTCGGCAGTCTTCACTGGTTTCGCTTCCACTTTGTTCTCGCCATTAACCGTCATCACTGTCGCTTTACCTGTCGCATCACGAGATACCGTATTTTGTGGTATTAGAATCGCATCAGGGTCGACACCAGTAATGACCGTCGCACGAACAAACATTCCAGGTAGCAACAAACCGTCAGGGTTTGGGAATTCGGCACGAAGCGTCACGCTGCCCGTACTTTCGTTCACATTGACCTCAGTAAATTTCATTGTGCCTTTGTGTTCGTAAGTGCTGCCATCTTCAAGCATCAATGTAACTTGCGCAGAGTCATCTTCTTGCATATGGCCTTGGGAGAGTGATGCTTTCAAACGCAGCAGTTGCGCGGATGATTGCACAATATCAACATTGATAGGGTCAAGCTGCTGAATGGTTGCTAATTTGGCAGCTTGGTTAGCCGTAACCAACGCACCCGCTGTCACACTCGATTTACCGATCACCCCGCTAATCGGAGCTTTGACTTGCGTGTAATCTAAATTGATTTTTGCTGTGTTGATCTTGGCTTTTGCGACTAGGACCTGCGCTTTCGCTTCTTTGTATGCCGCTTCTGCTTCATCCAAGTCTTGTTGGCTGATGGATTTTTTGGTGATCAAGGTTCTGTAACGCTTCACCGTGGCATAGGTCGACTCTGCCGCAGCTTGCGCACGGATTAATTCCGCTTCAGCGCTCAGCAAATCCGCCTGAAATGATGAATCATCAATTTGATATAGCGACTGCCCTTGTTCAACAAGGCCACCTTCAACAAAATTTCGCTCCGAAATAATGCCAGTGACTTGCGGACGAACTTCTGCTTCTTTGAATGCTCGGCTACGACCCGGCAACTCTACTGTCAATGCTTGGCGCGTTGGCAGCACTGTTAACACTTCTACTTCGGTTGCGGGCGCAGGACCACCACCTTGGCTCGATCCTTCTTCGCTAGGTTGACATCCAACCACAAAAAGGCTCGACGCAATCAGCAGAGATAGCGTGGTTTTACGTCTCATGAATTTTTCTCTCTTATCTACCGACAAGCCTTCAAGATTCCTTATTAAAAGCTTCTAGAATGACTTAATAATGACTAACGGATGTATATCCAGAACAAATTAATTAGGATGATAAATACCCAGTGTTGTACATACAACAAAATTTACAGTTCTATACGCTTACGAAAAACGTTTATGGTAAAGGTGTTATGAAGTTCTCAAATTTGAAGATTTTGGGTTGGAAATCACATTTTACTGTGTGCAATTGCAATGGTTAAAAAGCAGCAAAAGTGATGATAAAAGCATCATCACGCTGTACAGAGTTTGTTACCGCTGTCTAGGGTTATTTGCCCACTCTGGTATACGAACTAAAGTGAGAAAGGAATGTAAATATAGTCGAAATTTCACAAGTCAGGTTCGCCACTTATCTAAAAAATAACCCGCTAAGAAGCGGGTTATTTCGTCAGTGAGATTGCTGTTCTCAAGCTTATACTTTGAACTGACTGACCTGATGAGCTAAACGTTGAGTTTGCTCTGACAACATGGCTAAAGAAGCTTGCGCTTGGTTTACGATTTCCACAATTGAAGTGCTACTGTCTGCAATGCCTTGTACGTTGCTATTTACTTCGTCACTTACTGTACTTTGCTGGCTCGCAGCCGTTGCAATGTGTGTATTCATCTCGTTCATACGTGAAATCGCGTTCAAGATTTCAGAAAGGGATTCACTCGCTCGGCCAGCGGACTTGATCGTTTCATCACTGCTATTTTGGCTACCGCGCATCACTTCTACAGCTTGTCCTGCACCAGATTGTAGCTTTTCAATCATGGTTTGGATTTCTCCCGTACTCTGTTGCGTACGACTGGCTAAAGAACGAACCTCGTCCGCTACCACAGCAAAGCCTCGCCCTTGCTCTCCAGCGCGAGCCGCTTCAATGGCTGCGTTAAGCGCTAATAAGTTTGTTTGCTCGGCAATACCACGAATTACATCCAGTACGGACGCAATGTTACTCACATCATGATCCAATGTGTTAATGACGTGGCTTGCGCTTTCGATTTCACTTGCGAGGCTACGAATTGAGCTAACCGTTTGATCCAAAATAACATTGGTATTGGTAAGTTCATCATTCGCTGTTTGGCTCGCAACCGCAGCTTCGTTAGCGCTATCGCTTACATTTCTGCTGGTGACTTGCATTTCATGCACTGCCGCCGCTACCGCCTCACTATCTTTTTGCTGAGAAACGGTCGAATTCGCGATGGTCGTGGTCAACGAGCTAAGATTTGCCATTTCGTTACGTAAGGTATTTGAGCTTTCAATTACCTGAGCGACTGTCATTTGAATTTTGGACACAAACTGGTTAAATGCGTCTGCTAAATTGCCAATTTCGTCTTGTGTTTTTACATCGATTCGCTGACTTAGATCACCTTCACCGGACGCAATTTCTGTCATCGCATTTTTAATATCATTGATAGGCTTCACAACCGTTTGCAACAACAAAAACGCCATCGCAATAGCGGCCAGAATAACAATCACAATGCCCGCTTCAAGAATGAGTTCTGCTCTTGTTGCAGCCGCTGATATTTCGTCCTTCAATTGGCTTTGCTTTTCTTCTATTGCATCTTTTACAACGTTAAGCTGCGCTCTAACCTCGATAAATTGGTCTTCAAAGGTATGTTTGTGCTCATTGTAGTAACCACGCCATTGAGATTGAGGTAAACGTAGCATCGCCTCATAACTTGCTAACCATTTTTCACCCAAAGAGACAAGCGTTCGAACTTCATTACCATGTGTAGAAGGCGTCACACCGGCTTGTGATAGCTCAATCATTTGTTCCATACGTGGCAGCGCTTTGTAGGCGTTGTCTTTGTATTCACCGATGTGATGATCAATATCGTTTTGAGTATCAGAAAGTGCAACACCTTGGATTGCAGATGTTGCTTGGTAAAGATCGCGATAAGCATCCTCAATCGTTAATAAGTTCGGCACGATCTGTTCGTTGAGTGTCTCACTCAATTCAGATTGCTTCCAACTTGTCATAACGTTTAATACAGAGCTCACAATAAACAATCCAATAATCAATGACAGCGGAATCACTATCTTCTGCTTGATCGTTAAGTTCTGGAACATGAATAGACTCTCTTTATTTATGGTATACAAACTGCCGGAAATTATATCAAACAAATAGAGTATACCATTAGGTAAAAGAGGCTATTCAACATGAAATCTAATGACTTTTTGACAAGGGTTCTAATTTCAACAATTAGTTGATTTTATACAAAATTTAACAAAGAGATCTTTTCAAAAGATGCAAATTAAAATGCTCTTTCAAAACGAAAAATATGTAACAGAAAGTGAATTAAAAGGGACCACATTTTGAAGAATAGATCGAATCAATGATTTACTGAGAACACATACAAAATACAGTTTTTGGATTGAGCACGACCGCGTAATATGCAAAGGTCCGAACATTTCTTCTAAAGCTCAAAAAAACCATTGTTTATCTGACGTATTTAAGGGTACTCCTTGATGATGTTAGTCGTGATGTTGGCAGACAGGATGCTTACAAGTTTTCGAAGTTAACCAGTAGCACAGTGAACGATTCAGATTTTCTTGAGCGCCAAGGCAATAAAAAAGTTTGCTATTTTCCTCTCAAGAGACGCATTAAAGAAAATAATGCAACCTAGTCACAAAGTCTTGCTACATCTTCAGAAAAGAATGATGTTGCTAAACAAATCTGGTGCAGCATACACATTGAAGCTAAACTCGTTTAAGGAACTTTTTCATATCAATATGAGAAAACATAGATTTCTCAAAGTTACACCGACCATTCAACGATTAAACTAATGTTAGCGTACCGGTACGTCCAAAAACTCCATGCATGAACCATTTGAAAGAGCCAAAATGTTCCAACCCAACTTCGCCTCAGTGGAGTGGCGAGTCGTTTCGCTCGCTCTCCTACTCTCTCTTCCTAACACAGCTCAAGCGGATCCACTAGATAAGGAAATTAGCAACCTTCTCCAACAACGTTTTTCTATCGCGGTTTTGCTGTCCGACACTGACGCAATTGCGTTTGGTATTGGCGACTTTGATCCGAATGCATTATTTGATACCGCCAACCCAGAGTTCGGGACTGACGAGTCAATCAATGAACGTCGAAGCAAATCCGTATATGTTCTCCCTTACACGACTAACTTTGACATAGAGGGCAGCGAGGACTTACATGAGCTGTCGTTTAAGGCATTTACGATACAAACAGAGAATGATCTCAAACTATTCGGCACAAGTAAGGATCTTCTCAAGGAAAGGACATACGGTGCATCGATTGGTTATGGGTATCTATACAAAGCAAGTGAAAACGTCACCCTTAGCACCAGAACGACGACTCACCTTATGCGTTATAAAAACTCATTCTCTACAGATAATAAACTTTCATCCATCATTGGAAGAATCCTAGACGGCCGTGCCGTTAACGTTTCAGCATGGGCGGCAATAGTTCAACCATCCATTAAAGCCAAATACACGTCTCCCACAAGTTGGGGGAAATGGCATGCCAGTTCGACATTGAATTCATTCATTGGGCACAGCTGGGGAAGCGCAAATAACGGCAATATAGGCAACCCTAAAGGTTGGTACCTATCTAATGAAATCACCGGTTACTACAATATTTATCACGGTGAGCAAGCTTTATTTACTGGGATTAAAAGAGTCGACCTTTCGCATGATTTAAGCGACGAACTTGGAAGTCCGCATTACTACGAAGCTTCTATAGGATGGCTATTTTATGCACCAAAGCCCTTTGATTGGTTGGACAATTTCGGCATAGGCGTTAACTTCAACTACGGCTCGACTCTCAGAGGTGGCAGCATTCAACTTTACTACAACAAACAATAAAGCCGTCAGTACAGGAACCAGTTGGTAGCATATATAACAAGAAGAACTAGAAGACACAAAAGGAATGGCAGAGTTAGCGTCTTCGCAAACTTTTTCATGAGACTTGGGTTATCAAACACTACACCTTCCGCTTCTCTTACCCTTCGCTCTTCGTCAAAATGCCATTTAATGGCTAAGTAGGCTCCTATCCCTAATACAATAAGCTTAAAAGCTCCAGCAAAGTAAGGAAAGAAATTAGCCCAACTGTCATTCATTATCCATCTCCATCAAATTCAATATCAGCTTTGCGGTGGCAGAATCCAAAATTCATGTAGAATGCCCCCCTCAAAGTCAGACTCTCTGGCTAGCGCCAGTCTACTGCTCGAGATAGCTGTCCACAACTCTCTTTACCATATCGGCATCTATTAATTATTTAATAAATAATAAGAAAGACACTAGCACACTTGCTGAAAAGTAAGTGTCAGTTTGGATTGAAACTCATCAGGAATCGAAAATGGTCCGCAGTCGACTTGTTGATCTAGTGAAAACCGAATTACCTAGCGCCAAATCGTTCGCTAGTATAAAAATGTAGCCTATCGCACTTCTGGTCGAGTGCTAACGAACTTATGATGCATATGTCATTAGCAGTGCAATTTTAAGTTTATCAATTAGCTAAAGTTTCCCACCTTAACTGCCAGTAAGTTTGCTGTGTTTGAGATGTTCTCGACATGACTAGTGTATAAATAGTATGGAGGTTCAAAGTGAAGGCAAGGCAATTTTCCTTACTAAAAATATTGTTTCTGTAATTTTATTTCAGGATTATCGAAACCATCATAAGGATAATTCGAACTAATCTTAATTCATGCAGCCTCAGTTACATTTGCTTTCTTTTACTCACTTCTCGCGACTATTAGCGGCATTTTGAGACAATTTCCCACACTCCTTTCTTTGTCTTAGTTGATATAAATCATGGTTAGAAGAAAACAGAATCACCTGTATTTCTCGATACATGAATCCAAACTGCCCGACTTTTCGTAACTAAATTACAGATAGACACGATTTTTAGTATGGCACGTTTTTGAGGAACCAAGATGTTAGATACCCTCATGCTGTCGCGGATCCAGTTCGCGGCCAATATCAGCTTTCACATTCTCTTCCCGACCATCACCATCGCGTTGGCATGGATGTTGGTGTTTTTCAAGTGGCGATATAACCGCACACAAGCCCCCGTATGGCTCGATGTTTATTACTTCTGGGTCAAGATATTCGCTCTTACTTTCGCCTTAGGCGTGGTATCCGGTATTACGATGAGCTTCCAGTTTGGTACCAACTGGCCAGGCTTTATGGAACGAGTCGGAAACGTAGCTGGACCATTGCTCGGGTACGAAGTGATGACCGCCTTCTTTATGGAAGCCACCTTCCTTGGCGTGATGCTTTTTGGACGAGGACGAGTACCGGAGTGGGTTCATACTCTCGCCACCGTTCTGGTTGCTGTAGGGACAAGTATGTCCGCATTTTGGATTCTGGTGCTTAACAGCTGGATGCACACACCAAGCGGCTATGAAGTAATTGACGGTATTGTGCATGTAACCAGTTGGAAGGAAGTTATTTTCAATCCTTCTTTACCGTACCGTCTTCTACACACGCTATTAGCATCGGCGCTGACTGCCAGCTTCTTGATTGCAGGTATCTCGGCTTATCAAATAATGAAAAAGTCAGATCACCGCTCAGCCAAACTTGGCCTAAAAGTCGCGCTGTTCGCGGCGGCTGGGTTCATCCCGGTACAAATCTTTGTCGGTGACCTTCACGGGTTAAACACGCTTGAACATCAACCTGCAAAAATTGCAGCGATGGAAGGTGTGTGGGAGACCGAGCAAGGCGCGCCTCTTCTACTATTTGCGATGCCAAATGAAGAAACTCGCAGCAATGATTTTGAAGTGGGCATCCCTAAGTTGGCGAGTTTGATTCTTACGCATGACTTAGACGGGGAAATCCAGGGACTTAACGAGTTTGCGCCTGACCACCCGCCAGTGAAGCCCTTGTTCTTTGGTTTCCGCGTGATGGTTGGTGTAGGTGTCCTTATGTTGCTGGTTAGTTGGTATGGCGCGGTGAAGCTAGCACGTAAAAAATCGCTACCTAAACCTTACCTGTACACGGTATTAGCCATGACGTTCTCTGGTTGGATAGCCACACTGGCGGGGTGGTATGTTACTGAGATTGGCCGACAGCCTTGGTTGGTCAGCGGTGTATTGCGTACATCAGAAGCCGTCACCACGGTTGCGAGCAGTAGCGTGATGACTTCGCTCATTATGTACTTAGCCATTTACGCTGCATTGCTGGTTGCGTACATCCATACCCTGTTCTATTTGGCGCGCAAAGACGTTGCAGCCCATGAAGTCCCACTGACACAACAAGAGGCCTAATCATGCTCGACTATCTACCAGAAATTTACCTTCTGCTGCTTGGCTTCTCGGTCTTTATGTATGCCGTGCTCGACGGCTACGACCTTGGCGTCGGTATCCTGTTGCCAAGTGATAATGAAGCGCAACGTGACCGAATGATAGCATCTATCGGCCCTTTCTGGGACGCGAATGAAACGTGGTTGGTGTTAGCCGTCGGTATTCTGCTGATTGCCTTTCCTACCGCTCATAGCTTGATTTTGACGGAGCTTTACATGCCGACCGCCATCATGCTTATCGCACTGATCATGCGTGGCGTGGCATTCGACTTCCGAGCCAAAGCCAACTCGGATCATAAGCCTCATTGGGATTGGTGCTTCCGAATTGGCTCGCTAATCACCGCACTAACTCAGGGTTACATGGTGGGTCGTTACATCATGGGGTTTGAGCAATCAACCGAAGCATTTGGCTTTGCATGGTTAAGCGCACTTTGTGTAACAGCGGCGTACGTTTACATCGGTGGCGCATGGTTGGTACTGAAAACGGAAGGTGATTTGCAAATACGCTCGGCGCGTTGGTCTCGCCGTGCTGGTTGGTTAGCGGCTCTGGGTATCTTGGTAGTGAGTGTTGTAAACCCAATTGTAAATCAACAAGTTGCCTTGCGTTGGTTCAGCTTCCCAGAAATCTTGTTGCTTGCCCCAGTTCCGTTAATTGTATTGGCAACCATCTTCCTAGTTGATCGCTATTTGCGTCAGGTTCCAATGGTGAATGATCTGGGTGTGCGCTGGCCTTTCTTTGGTGTCACCGTCATTTTCGCGTTGAGCTTTCTAGGTCTTGCGTACAGCTTCTTCCCAGAAGTTGTGCCGGGGTTGATGACCGCACAACAATCGGCCTCCTCACCTGCGACATTAATAATCGTGGGCTACGGTGTGATGATTGTTATGCCGGTGATATTGCTTTACACCTTTGTGGTATACAGGATCTTCAAAGGCAAAGCGACAGAACTTAGCTACAAGTAGGAAAGGGAATTCCTCAACAAAGCGCCGCTGCTCATGCGGCGTTTTTTTGCAGTACTCAACGACTAAAGTATCTACCCAAGGCGACTGAGTGGGAACGCTGAGAGAATGTAGCGGCAGCCAGTAGTTTGTTCCTAACTAGAACGAGATAACCGTTTCTCAACTATAGCGATACAGGCACAAAAACAGAAAGAACATTTGATGTTACAAAAGGTAGACCGCCACTTTAAAACGCTTTGAGTATTTTTTTGCGCTCAATGAGGTGCAAGTATACTTATGCTTTTTATGACTTGTGAACACTCAATTGCATGTTATGTTGCTGTTGAAATAGTACATGAAATAAGGACAAGAACATGAAGATAAGATGCAAAACGACGCAAAGCATTGAAAAATTTAACCCTGATGACCTCAATCCAAACACAGATCTCTTTGGTATGATTGCTGTTGTATTCGTGTTCATGGCTGTTTTGCTTAGCATCTAGTAGCACTACGTTCATTCTTGTGGCCGTATTCATACCTCATGTGATATGGGTGCTAAATTCTAGATTAAAGCGGATAGGCTAACCCGCACCAATCAGATTATGGCTGCCTCTGTATAGCTTCTTCAATTTTGGCGTTGTATCGAGGTGAGATGTGAATAGTTGGCTTGTAGATAGAATGGCGCTTGCACCTTGAGCACTCTTGTGTACTTTCAATGACGCATTACTTTAGTGTAGATACGAAAAAAGGCCTGACAAATCAGACCTTTTAGAATGTGGCGGTGAGTGAGAGATTCGAACTCTCGATACGTTGCCGTATACACACTTTCCAGGCGTGCTCCTTCAGCCACTCGGACAACTCACCGAATCAAATTTTGGTTAGCATCATTGGCTAACGAGGCGCTAATTTAATGATTATGTGCCTGATGGTCAAGGCTAAACATAAAAAAAAGCGCCCTTTTCGAATCGATTGCTCACTAAGTAACTAAATTGAGCAAAACTGGGGCATTTAGATGCTTTGAGAATAACCGGGAACACGGAACCAACGGCGGCACATGTCCAAGAAGTACCCATACAACACACCCATGCCACAAGAAATAACAGCGTTACTTGCTACTGCGGTCACAATTTGATCTGTAGATGCGCCAACTGCGAATAAGATACCCGCATAAACTGGAGATTGAAATAGTACATAAGCGACCAGATCAGAGATATTCTTCATAAAGGAAGACGGTGACACCTTACTACCTTGATGCAGCACCCAATCACGAAAAACCCCATACGGCCAAGCAATGGCGATATTCACTGGAATCGATAGCGTACGCGATGCTAGAGATTGCTCAAATGTCATCCCTGAAATCAAAATCTCGACAATCATCCCTGTGATAAAGCAAAAAACAACCATAGCAAAGGTATCCGCTGCGGCGTGACGAATACAAAATGGTCCACGAGACTTCATTCACAAAACCCTTAAAATCAAACACTGCAATTAATGAAAATAATAAAACTATTAACCACCAAAAAGACATCAAGCCAGTTAATGATGCAATTAGAACACACAAAAACTAGCTTATGGCTCTGTATTTAAAATTAAGTTGTAAATTTATAACCAACTTTTAAAGTAAAAGTAGTTTTTTTCACCAATGGCGAGTAAAAACGCCTAAAATCACGTAAAAATGGTACAAAAACACGGATTTCACTTACATAAAAAGGGGTTACGATAATTATTTTGACGTAAAGTTAGAACAAAACTCGGACCGAAAACAGTCACTCCTATAGCTTATGCTACCAAGCTGCGAAAATTCAGAGTATTACCGATATAATCACAGTAGAAGGTCTTGCTGTTTTACTCGTAAAAGTAAAACTGCAAGCCTGTTCATTGCGGGTTAGAAGAGTTTGTCACGAAGCTGGATGACGTATGAATAGTAAGAACAATTCACAGTTGCGCCATATTGATTAAATTATGGTGAGGCCAGCAAAATCGTTAATGTATCGATATCATCTTGGTCTGGGGATTGCTGACGCTTTAAGTTACTTCTTATCCGTTCGGCGACTGAAGAAACGTCGCCACTGAGTTCAAGGGGAGCCTCCGCAATGATCGCTGAAATAGCCTCAAGTGCTTCATTAAGATGTCCATTATCTAGAGCGACATAGAAGTTGAGTAACCACTTTTCAGCATTAAAGCTATCTGCTGCATTTCCATCAAAGTCCGATTGGTACTGATATAACTGTGTCGCATGAAGATACAGTGCATCATTTAATTCAGACTCCACTATTGGTTTCGCTATTATGTGGTCTGCTCCTACATTAATCATACGCTCTTGTGTTTCTTTGAACACATCCGCTGTACAGCCAAAAATCAGTACCGACTTAGCAGGTGAACTCATTGCTCGAATGGCTGATATGGCCCCAACGCCATCTAGAACAGGCATATGATTATCCATCAGTATCAAATCAAATGGTTTGATCGCAACCTCATCGACTGCAAGCTGACCATTTTCGACACTTGTGCACTCAAAGCCCTTGGCTCGGAGGAAAGTTTCCATAATGATCGCATTTGTTCGGTTGTCTTCAACAATGAGTGCTTTCAACCCTTTACAGTTCAATTTATGTGTATTGATTGACTCTACTTTACCCGGCTTGCAAGGTGTAAGGGCAATTTCGACAGTAAAAGTCGTTCCAGCGTCCTCCTGACTCTCTACAACCACTTGCCCACCCATATGTTCCGCGATTTCTTTGACTATTGCTAAACCAAGCCCTGTACCACCAAACCGTCTAGTCGTTGATGACTCTGCTTGCTCAAAAGGACGAAAAATGCGTTTTTGTGCCTCTTTTGAAATACCAATCCCTGTATCTTTTACCTTTAGTATCAGCTTGGTGCCAGCCTTACTCGATTTCTCGGCTAGCTCTACCTCTACGATGCCACGATCGGTGAACTTAACAGCGTTATTGAGTAGATTGAACAGTACTTGACGCAAACGGGCTTTGTCATTGTTGTACCAACGACCCGTTGGTAAATGCGAGACTACTCTAAAGCGAAGACCTTTTTCTGCACATAGCGTTTGATAAACACTCTTGATACTGCCGATAATCGACTCAATTGGGAAAGGCTTATTTTCAAACTCAACATGCCCTTGTTCAATTTTTGAGTAATCTAAAATCTCATTGAGTAATGTCATCATGTGATCACCTGAATCATAAAGTGTTCTCAGGTGCTTACGCTGCTCATCGGTAAGTGGTGTTTTTAACAGTATCTGGGCAGTTCCTAGTACACCGTTCATTGGTGTGCGAATCTCGTGGGACAATGTGGCTAAGAATGCCGTTTTAGCGTTTGTCGAAGCCTGAGCTTTTATTCTCTCCTGCTCTAAATAGATCGTCTTTTCATTGAACTTCTCGATAAGCTGTCCGATTTCGTCATCGCTATCGTAGTCAATATCTATGATCCCACCAGTTTTCGAGTCATCAATCTTAGCGGCAATGCGAACAATTGGTTCAACAATATAGCGATTCAGTAAGTAGTAACCGACCAAGACACACAAGAGCAAAAATGGAATGATCCTCCCCTCAACGCTCATCACTTGTTCAAACACTTGATCGGCGACTTTAGCTTTTGCGTTGACAACTTCCATGCGCCAATCGAACTCTCCGAAATCAAGCTCGCTGACATAAATTTCGTCCGTCAGTTGAAAGTTGTGTTCAATAATCACGTTTGAGTCAGCATCGCGAACCACTACCCCCAAAGAATGCTGGTTCGTGTGCTCTCGAATAAACTGAAAAAGTGCATCAAGTGATAGGTCTACCGTTACAACTCCAGCGAATCGACCGTTTTGGTAGTACGGAGAAGACGCGGTAATCATCTGGACCTGAGTAAAGGTATCGATGTAAACCGTAGACCAACTAACAGAACCTACCGGAGCATCGGCGGCAGCGACATACCAGGGTTCATTATCATAACCGCCAGATTCGGGGTTATTGTAGGAGTGAATTTGGTCAATACCACTATCACTGTTTTTATTGAAGAATAGACTTTTATATCTCCATTGTTCTGCTTTGAGTTCGGGTTTAGGCCATACGCCACCACTAACAAGCATCTTGTCACTCAATTGAAGAATATGTGGAATTATTGTGTTGAGAGATTGAATATTTTCAGTCCCTTGGGCTAGCCCTACTAAGCTGCTCAATACACCTGTAGAACTGAGGAGGGGCTCTTTGATCTCAAGAGCCAGGAGTTGGGTACGTAACTCTAGGTTTTGCTCTAGCTTTTGTCTAACCGGTGGCTCAACAACCAAATAGGCGACAGAACCGATAGTGGCGATAAAGAAGCACAGGTAAAGTGTTAGGGCGAGAATGCTTTTTTTTCTAAGTGATGAGCGAATTTCCATAGATGTGTGAATCATTCCCTAATATCGATTTATCACTAATTGATTGGTAAGATGAGCGCAATCAACCAGCCCATTAACAAATGGTATTCTATTTTGAAACTACAAGACATCCTTTCTCTCCCAGAACTTGACGGTAAACTACTAAACCTAGCAAAAACTCAAGGCTTTGTAACAGCGATGGCTGCAGCGCCAAACGTATTAATGCCTCAAGAGTGGTTGCCATTCTTATGGGGTGGAGAAGAAACAGCGCCATTTACTGACGGTGAGCAACTAGAGCAATACATTGACGAGATTGTACAAATGTGGAACCAAACTCGTCCCGCTCTCCTAGAAGGCACTTGGCAGTGGCCTGCAGGGTGCGCGCTAGATGAGCAAGACATTGTAACAAGTCAGGCTCGCGATTTCTGTGAAGGTGTATTACAAGGCTGGCAACTTGCGCGTGATGACTGGGAAACGTTGATGCCTGAGGATAGCGAAGATAATGCCCTACTCGGTGGTGTTTTACTTTCTCTTACTATGCTTTACGACCCAGAAACGACCATTGAAACATTGGCCGAACAAGGTATGGAAGGCTTAGAGCAGTTTGAGGAAATCTTCAATGCAATGCCAGTGATGTTATGTGGTCTTACCCAGCGCGGTGTTGCATTAGCTGAAGAACAATAGACGCAACGCTGTCGACCATCAAGATTGAACGGCTGAATAGACAAAAAGCTCTCCAAATGGAGAGCTTTTTTGATCATGTTAAAATTACATGTGGAATATACCGCGCCATATCTTGAGTCACTAAGCTACTGTCTTCCCTAATCGAAATACCGGCAGCTCTATCATTGACCAACCAACTGCCAATTAACGTATGGTTTTGCCCAAACTTAGGTAGTGGATGGTATTGCTGGACGATATTGAATTGAGATTCATAAGGCCCTGACGTTTTAACAAAACGTTTTCCATCGATGACGATCTCGATGTTCGCGCCCTCTCGAGAAAATAGTGGCTTGATGACATAATCTCTCATAGTGTTCGCTTTTGAATCGTTAGCAAAATAAGCGGGCAAAAGGTTCGGGTGGTTAGGAAAGCGCTCCCACAATAACGGTAAAAGTGCTTTATTGGATAGAATCGACTTCCACATCGGTTCTAACCAGTTTACGTTCGCAGTCGCTAAGTACTTCGCATATTCCTCTTCAAACATAAACTCCCAAGGGTAAAGCTTAAACATCCAACGAATCGCTCTGTCGTCAGCATCCACAAACAGACCATCTTCCGTCACTCCAATATCTTCGACATGCACGAATGCCGTTGCTAACCCTGCCTCTCGCGCGCAATCCTCTAAATACTGGACAGTCCCTTTATCTTCTTCAGTGTACTTGCAGCAGCTAAAGTGAAGTGTTTGTCCTGGTTGGTATTTTGCTATTTCGGCAAAGCGCTCGATCAAAAAGTCTTGAAGAATATTGAATTGATCCGCGCTCTGGTGAACTCGACCTTTATTTACAACATCTTCTAGCCACACCCACTGCCAAAAGCCAGTTTCAAACAAGCTGGTTGGCGTATCCGCATTGTTTTCCAGTAATTTTGCTGGCGAGGTCCCGTTGTACGCGAAATCCAGCCGCGAATAAAGCGAAGGTTCGCTTCGTCTCCATGAAGAAGCGACCTGCTCCCACATAGATTCAGGGATCGCACATTGCGTCAGCAACCACTCACTCCGAACGACTTCATCCACAATAGCCAGGCACATCTGATGCAGCTCTTCAGTGGGCGCTTCTATATCGCGCTCAATTTGCTCAAGCGTGAATTGATAGTAAGCACTCTCATCCCAATACGGTTGGTCATACATGGTATGGAAACCAAAACCAAACTGGCGTGCTAATTCACGCCAGTTTTCGCGCTCTTGTATTTCTCGTCGAAACATAGTGCTTTTTAACCGCCTCGACTGACCGACACCGCTTTACCAAACCCGCCTCGAGACATCGCCCTGCCAATGGTGCCGCCACCACGTTTGTTAAGGCTATTCGTCGCGACTTTGGTCGGCTGATTTCGGTAGGAGCCAAAGAATTGTCCTGCTCCATTATAGAATTTGGATTTATAACGGTACATCGGCTCTGAGTAATAGCTCTTGTTATAACCTTTCAACCCGCTTAATGAGCGACTGTAAAAAAAACCGCCAAAGTTAGGTACATAAGCTCGGGAACTGGAACTGTAGTAACAATCATCCTCGTAGAAATCATTCTCGCATTCGAACTCGCTGCGGTAGCGAGGGGCATTTTGTTCGGCACGAGCTAAAGCTTCTTGGTATGCAATGTCACACTGTTCACTAAACTCAGGCGAGTTAGATTTACACTCATCGGCATCAGAAAAAATGTACCCTTCTGTTTTTGACTCGTACGTAGCAAAGAAGAAAATACCACCAAAGGCAGCAAAGGGAAGAATTTTCCCAAGCTTTAAGCTTTTGTCCATGGAAGAACGTTTAACGTTAGAACTCCGCTTCATCGTTCCTCCTAGTAAGTCATGCAAGCGGCATTCAATACGCCGACCGAAACAGAAACTGCTGCTAATACGATACCGGCTGGCAGTTCATCTTTTTCGATACGCTCTGCCACTTTCGGAAGTAAAATAAAGCGTACAATTGCAAATGCGATAATTTGAGCAAGCATTGCGACAACGCCCCAAACCATAAAATCGACGATATTGACTGAGTTTTTTGCCGCCCCCGAAATCGCGAGACAGTAACCAAGGAAAGCCCCACTTAGCGCAATCGCTGCTGCTGTATTTTGTTTTTCTTTAATCAGATGCCACTCATCGTATGGCGTCAACTTGACGTAGATGAACTTAAACGCCAATACAAAAATAATAGAAACAGAGAAATAGAGTAAAAAGTTTGGGAAGCCTGCTAACAGGCCGGCAATCATGTGCATTATTGTTCCTTGTTCATTTCTTTCCAGGCAAAATCTTCAATACGTTCATCTGCAATGTAAAACAGCTTGGTACTCGCGGGTACTTCAGCATCTAAATCTGGGTTGAGTTGAATACCATCGCCAATATCAAAAGCAATCAGCGTGGCATGATGGCGTCTTTTGAGAAAAACGAAGAGATTCTCAATAGTGGTGGCAGACTGCCCCTCAGGATAAATAACTGAGTATTGCGTCATACCTCGTGTTGAAGCCAAAAGCTCCTGATGAAGCGCACTTGAGCCCGGGTCAACCGCCGCTTTTGCCAACATTTCTGCGCCAACAGCAGGTATGCATTCCGCTTTCGGGCAATGCTGACTTAGAAGTCGGCCTAGCGCTTCATCTTTAAAGTAAGCGACCAAATGAGCGGAAGGGTTTACAGATGCGCAGTATAGAGCGGCTGACAAGGTAATGTCGTCCGAGAGATTATCCACAATAATGCAAGCGGCTTCGGCAATATTGGCGTTTTTCATTTCTTGCGAATCGGTATAACTGGTCACTTTGATAAAACTGATTTCGCCAGGTAACGGGTTCTCTATTTCTGAACGGCTGCATAAAACAATCGGGCGCTTTCCCTCTTCTTCATGTTGTAACATGCGAATAAGGTGCATCGTTCTCGATCCATTCCAGCCCAACAATACAATATGGTTTTCCACTCTTACTCTCCGTTTTCCTAAAATACCCGCTCGCCAATAGTCCATCGCTGCTCCAGCGACACGCCCCAATAATGCGGCGAATAAGCTCAAACCGCCGGGGATTACAAATAGTACGACAAACCATTTACCCATATCTGTTACTGGAGAATGGTCGCCATAACCCACCGTACTCGCCGTAACCATGAGGTAATAGATAAAGTTAGCGAAACTGTCTGTTAATGCTGTTTCACCAGCGAGAACCAGCAGCCACCATGAAAGGCTCACATATAAGCCACTAAAGATGAGAAGGCTTCGGTTGCTCAATTTAAAAAGGTGGGAACTAAGCCACTTTTTAACTACTAACCACACCGCCATAAATTTATGACCTCGATATTCATTGATTGCATCAATAGTAACTCATTGATAGTAAGACACAAAAAAACCAGCCATATTCGGCTGGTTTTTGAGATTTACTTTCAGTTACGCCTACTTTTTAAGCATTACCTTTCACTTGCATATTTAGCTGCTCAGCAAAATCTAGCATGCGGTTCAGTGGGATAAGTGATTTCACACGTAGCGCTTCATCAACAAAAATTTCGTGCTCTTCACCACCTTCACTAAGCGCTTTCTCAATTGCTTTCAAACCGTTCATTGCCATCCAAGGACAGTGTGCACAGCTGCGACATGTTGCGCCTGCACCTGCGGTTGGCGCTTCGATAAGTTCTTTCTCTGGCACAAGTTGCTGCATTTTAAAGAAAATGCCTTTGTCTGTCGCAACGATCATTTGTTTGTGAGGAAGCTCTTTCGCTGCTTTGATCAGCTGACTCGTTGATCCAACGGCATCGGCAAGTTCTACGACGCTTGCTGGTGACTCAGGGTGAACCAAAATAGCCGCATCTGGATACACGCTCTTCATTTTTCGTAGCGCATCAGCAGAGAACTCATCATGAACCACACACTCACCCTGCCAAAGCAGCATATCTGCGCCAGTTTTGTTAGCGATGTACGATCCTAGGTGACGGTCTGGTCCCCAAATAATTGGCTTATCTTCAGCGTCTAAGTGTTCCACGATTTCAAGCGCAATGCTCGATGTAACGACCCAGTCGGCACGGGCTTTAACCGCTGCTGAAGTATTTGCGTAAACTACAACCGTATGATCAGGGTGAGCATCACAAAACTCGCTGAACTTATCCGCAGGACAGCCAAGGTCAAGCGAACATTCCGCTTCCAACGTTGGCATTAGAATGCGCTTTTCTGGTGTCAGAATTTTGGCCGACTCGCCCATAAAGCGAACACCACCAATAATCAATGTACTTGCAGGGTGACGATTACCAAACTTCGCCATTTCCAACGAGTCACCAACAAACCCGCCAGTGTCTTCAGCTAGGGCTTGAATCTCAGGGTCGGTATAATAGTGTGCGATAAGTACCGCATCTTTTTCTTTGAGTAACTTTTTAATACGCTCAATGTAAGATGCTTTTTCTTCTTCGCTTAATGGAACTGGTTTCGGTGGGAATGGGTAAACAGTGTCGATTTTATCTAATATATGGCTCATTGCTCTTGCTCTACGCAACTTCCTTTAATCCGAGTATTGTAACCTCGTTAATTTTCAAAAACCAACTTGTCGCGGGGATTTCTAGCGGTCTAGCCGTATATCTTTGTTACAGGTAGCATTTCCGAGTAGCGAAATTCGGTGTAACACAAGGTCAGAGGCTCTGCATCATTGCTATCGACTTAGCCGTTCTGCACCAACAGAAAATGGAAAAGAAAAAGGAAGCCGAGGCTTCCTTTTCAAAACATAACGTCTTACAGCTTAGAGCTGGCAAGTTTTGCAGATGCACTACCTGGGTATTCATCAACCACTTGTTGGTAGTACTTTTTCGCTTGAGCTGCATTGTTATTACGCTCAGCGATTTCGCCTAACTTAAGCAACGCATCGGCTCGCTTGTTGGAGTCTTTATAAGACACAACAGCGGCAAAACTTTTCACTGCATCCTCATCCTGCTTTTTAGCGAAGTACAACTGACCTAACCAGTAGTGAGAATTCGCTGAATATGTAGAATCAGGATAATCTTTCTGGAACTGCTGGAACGCTGCAATTGCGCCAGTGTAATCACGCTTTTTGAGAATGAGGTCAACTGCATTCTGATATGCCGTTTGCTCATCAACATTTGGAGTGTACTGGCCACCTGTTTTCACAGGTTGTGCTTCTTGTGCAGGTGTGGATTTTATCTCTCCACGAACACGATCCAGCTCGACAAACAACTCACGTTGACGTTGCAACATTTGTTTCATTTCGTAGCTATTTCGCTCTAATTGACCACGCAATTCACTGATCTCTTGTGACATTTGGTCAATTTGCTGTTGCATTTGGAGCTGAACGCGATTGCGATTTTGTAGCAAACGTTCTAGACGTTCTACTTCCGTTTCAGATGAACGGCTCTTAGAGACGGATGATGTGCTGTTGAGATCGGATACTGGAGCTGGTGCAGCGAACGCAAAGTTCGCTGCACTTGCCAGTAACGTAAGCGCAACAGCGCGCTTAGTGTTACTGAACATGAGGATTACCTCGAATTAGTATACTAGAACCGCGCGACGGTTCTTAGCGTAAACTTCATCTGATTGACCTAGAAGAAGTGGCTTCTCTTCACCGTAGCTAACGATTGAGATTTGGTCAGCTTGAACACCTAGTGCTTGTAGGTAGTTCGCTACTGCTTCTGCACGACGCTCACCTAGAGCAATGTTGTACTCAGGTGTACCGCGCTCATCAGCGTGACCTTCGATAGTTACGTTAAGTGCTGGGTTCTTGCTTAGGTAAGAAGCGTGAGCCGCTAGCATCTCTTCGTAATCTGCTGCAATTGTTGAGTTGTCAAAAGCAAAGTAGATTGTTTGAGTTTCACGTAGCGCTTGCTCTTTTAGCTCTTGCTCTGTCAACTGACCGCTTTGATCAATTGGCGTAGCTACTGTTGTTTCCACTGCGCCATTGTTGTTTGTTGCTGCACCAGTGTTAGAAGCAGCGTCGTCGCTTGAACTACACGCTGTAACAGCCATTACAGGAAGCGCGATTAGTAGCCCTTTTAGAACCTTGTTCAGTTGCATCTTATTTTCCTTTATTAATCAAACTTATTACTACAAAAACGGTGACCATGCAGGCGCTCGAACACGCCCATTTGTTGCCGGTAATCTAGCTTTGAATCGACCATCAATTGACACCATCGATAGTACGTTTTTCTTGTTGTAAATCGAGCTATACACAACCATGCCACCGTTTGGGGCAATACTAGGAGACTCATCAAGCAAGGTCTTAGTTAAGACTTGAAGAGCACCAGTTTCCAAATCTTGTTTCGCCAAATTAAATCCTGCGTTGCTGCGGTTCACCATAACTAGGAATCGCCCATCAGGAGTAATCTGACCACCCAAATTTTGGCTGCCTTGCCAAGTCAAACGGTCAATAGAACCGCTGCCCAAATTTACTTGATAAATCTGTGGTTTACCACCCCTATCCGATGTAAAAATCAACGATTTTCCATCCGGATGCCAGAACGGTTCCGTATTATTTGATCTGCCACGCGTAATTTGCGTCAGCTTACGAGTGTTAAGGTCAAACGTATAAACATGAAGCGAGCCTGTTTTAGAAAGAACAATCGCTAACTTATTGCCATCTGGCGAAAATCTTGGCGCACCATTGTGACGTGGGTATGAAGTAATTTTCTCACGTTCACCGGTGTAGATGTTCATGATGAAGATTTCTGCTTGGCCATTTTGGAAGCTAACATACGCAAGCTTTTTACCATCTGGTGACCACGCTGGTGACATTAATGGTTGCTTAGAACGTAAAACCAGACGCTCATTGTAGCCATCGTAATCAGCGACTCGAAGTTGGTAAGGGAAACGGTCTTTATCGTTCACTACCACATATGCGATACGAGTCATGAAAGCGCCACGGTCGCCAGTTAACTGTTCATACACCAAATCAGAGATACGGTGAGCGTACTCACGCATACGAGGCCCTTGAACAGTGGCTACTTTATTGAACAGCACATGATCTTTTGACAGAACCAATTCACCGTCACTACCAAGCGCCTTACTCTTCCCACCTGTTAACTGACCACGCACAATATCAACAAGTTGATAGTTGATAACGTAGTCACCTTGGTCGTTTTGCTTGATTGAACCAGTCAATAGCGCATCCACACCTAAATTGGTCCAAGCATCAAAATTAACTTCTGATTCACTGAACGGTGTTTGTGGCATTTTGCTCGTTGGAACTGGGCTGAATTTACCACTACGTTGTAAATCCGAGGCGATAACAGCAGAAACATCCGTTGGAAGCGCTTGTGTGCCCTCCCACTTAAACGGAACAACAGCAATTGGTCGTGCTGAATCAATACCATCGGTAATGACCAACTCTAATGCGGCATTCGCCACATTTGTCATACTGCTAAACAGTACAAACATTCCTAGTAAAAGGCGTCTAATCACGTCTTATTCCTTTTAGTCCAAAGCAACAGTTATGTTGATGTCTTTTAGTCTTTCATTGACCGCTGATTCTGAAGATTTAGGGAACGTCCCTACCTGAGCTATTGCTCGCTTCGCCGCAGCACATACTCGAGTATCGCCACTCAAAACGGTAACACCAGAGACCATCATATCAGTTCCTGTCGGAATCAATTTGATGTTTACCCTACACTCCTTTCCCAGCAAGTAGTCATCCTTAATCAGCTTTTGCTGAATATTTTGAGTATAGATGGATGACATACGAGAAAGTTCGTCGTCAATAAATTGATTGCGCGCAGCACTGTTTTTACTGACCTCATCCTCGAGACCCGCAAAAATATCATCTAACGCGGCTTCTTGAGCTTTACGCTCACGCTCGGCACGCTCAGCTGCTTCTCTCGCTTTACGCTCTCGCTCCGCTGCCTCTTTTGCCGCTTTCTCTTTTGCAATGCGCTCTTGTTCAGCTTTTTCAGCAGCTTCACGCTCACGACGTGCTTTTTCTTCCGCTTCTTTTGCTGCTTTTTCACGAGCCAAACGTTCTTGCTCAGCTTTTGCTATAGCCGCTTCTTTTGCTAAACGCTCCTGCTCAGCTTTACGCACGGCTTCTTCTTTTTCCTTGCGCTCTTTTTCTAGCTTAGCAGCTCGCTCTTTTTCTTTGCGAACACGTTCTTCTTCCTGCTTGCGCTCTTGCTCTTTTTTCTTACGTGCAGCTTCTGCTTCTCGCGCCGCTTGAGCATCTTTCGCTTGCTGCTCTTTCAACTTGCGAATTTGCTCTTCTTCAGCTTTGCGGTTTTTTTCTAGCTGCTCTGCTTCGCGTCTCAGTTTATCAAGACGCTCTTGTTCTTTTTTCGCTGCCTTTTCGCGTTGCTGGCGAATTTCTTTCGCTTGTTGCTGCACAAGTTTTGGATCGATGACAACAGCTTGAACCATTTGCCCTGTAGGCTCTGGTTTAGACATGTTGAAGTCCGTCCCCCAAAGCAGGGCTGCAACTAGAATTGCATGCAAACCAACCGATATTGCTATCGGTTTGGCGTATTGGTTGGGTTTCTTCTTGTGATCTTTCATAGATAATTGATGTCTATTCCCTGATATCGGTCATTAGACCTACCTTAGGGATACCAGCTCGACTTAGTTCATCTAGCAATAGAACAACATCGGCATATGGTGTTGCCGCGTCGCCACCTACCGCAACTGGTGAATCCGGCTTAACCTCTCGCTCCGCTTTCACTCGCACAATAACATCTTGCAACGACAAACCTCGCTGAACTTCTTCATCATTTACGCTTAGGCCTAAATTACCCTCGCTATCAATTTCGATGATAATAAAGCTACTGTCAGTCTCGCCAGCAAGGTCTTGCATAGATTCTGCGGTCGATGTTTTCGGAAGATCAACGTCGACGCCTTGAGTCACAAATGGAGCGGTCGCCATAAAAATGATCAACAGTACGAGCATTACGTCGATATACGGAACAACGTTGATCTCCGCTGTCATTTTTCGCTTTTTAGGTTGATAACCCGCCATGCTTTATTCCTTATCCGCGCTGTCTCGGCCAGCCATCGCTTGACGATGAAGGATGCTGTGGAATTCTTCAGAAAATGTTGCGTAAGTGTGCTCTAGTTTACTCACTTTATTGCTTAGGCGGTTGTACGCCATTACTGCCGGAATAGCCGCAAATAGACCCATCGCTGTCGCGATAAGTGCCTCGGCGATACCCGGTGCAACCATAGACAGCGTAGCTTGCTTTACTTCACCCAGCGCAATAAAGGCGTGCATGATGCCCCAAACGGTACCAAATAGGCCGATATAAGGGCTTATAGAGCCGACTGTTGCCAAAAACGGTAAGCTTGTTTCTAGCTCATCTACTTCACGAGAAACAGCAACGCGCATTGCGCGGCCAGTGCCTTCCATGATGTAAGCTGGTGAATTTGCGTTGCTCTTACGTAGGCGAGCAAACTCTGTAAAACCTGCGTAGAAGATTTCTTCTGTGCCTTCAATTTCGTCTTTACGCGCTTTTACTTTTTGGTAAAGCTGAGAAAGATCAGTACCCGACCAAAATTTGTCTTCAAACTGCTCTGCATTTTTTGATGCTTGAGAAAGCACTTTGCTGCGCTTGATGATCATTGCCCATGACACAATTGACATGCCAAGCAACGTCAGCATCACAAGCTTTACCAACAGACTGGCCTGAAGAAAGAGATCTAAAATGGAAATATCAGCAGTCACTATTTGTTAGCTCCGAATTTATAAAGGTTGGAATAGCTATTGGTTTCATTTTCTTATTATCGATACATGCTACCTTAACCGAGGCCTTGCACAATATCTTGCCTTGATCATTGACCAACTCTTGACAGAATTGCAGAGAAGCACGTTTTATTTCTGACACTCGGGTTACGACTGTCAGATGCTCGTCCAGCCTAGCGCCTTGGTTGAAATCGATATCCATGTGTCGGACAACAAAGCCGATATTTTGTTCCAGTAACACATGTTGAGAAATGCCTTTAGCACGTAACATCTCTGTCCGTGCGCGCTCAAAGAATTTTAGATAATTAGAATGATATACAACACCGCCCGCATCAGTGTCTTCATAGTACACAGTGATCGGCCAGTGAAAGAGATTTGATGTGCCTTGCAAGGGAGTACCAATATATTCAATTCTTTAAAGTAATTACTATAACTGAAGCGACAGCAATTGGTACCGAGCTAAGGAAATATTTTTGAAATTTGTAGAAAAAATAAAAGCTAGGCGAGATACCTAGCTTTTATTCGGTGATTTAGTAACCGACTTTATTACAGCATATTTCAGCCTAAATGAAATAAAGTGCCGTTAGATAAATTAAGATAGCTAACGAGAAATAAGGACTAAACAAAACTTGCCAGTACCAGTTTCTTGGCTTGAAGCCCACCCCATACACCATGCTTGAACATACAGACCAAATCAGTGCTGGTGCGATGATTGAGTTAAAACCACCAATTGCTTGATGGTAAGCTTCAGGGTCCCACATCACCAATCCTACGTGCATAAAGCCAAGGATGAGAGATAAGACTCGTAGCAGAGTCTTATCCATTGGTGCGTGAAGTTTCGCTACCTTATCAGCGAGGTTACTCACTGTCTTTATCCATCATTTCTGAGTGCTCTAGCCAAAGAGCGTTGATGATACCGAATGCACAAGCAAGTAGTACACCTAGAATCCATGCGAAATACCACATAGTAAATGCTCCTTAGTAAAGTGAGTTTTTGTTGTCTTCAATGTACTGGTCATCAAGGCGACCAAACATCTTGTAGTAAGTCCAAGATGTGTAACCAAGGATGATTGGCACCATAACAAACGCAACGCCTGTCATTAGGTTCAGAGTCAGCTCAGATGACGTTGCATCCCACATTGTTAAGCTGTGGCTTGGCATTAAGTCTGAAGGCATGATGAATGGGAACATCGCAAAACCTGCAGTAAAGATAACACCAGCAACACCCAAGCTTGAAGTAATGAACGAAATCGCACATTTTTCAAGACGAGATGCCAATACAGCGAGAAGCGGCATTGCAACACCTAGTACAGGAGCAGCCCATAGTAATGGGTAGTTTTCAAAATTCTTCATCCACGCACCAGCTTCACGGATAACCTCTTTGTTTAGAGGGTTAGAAGCAGCGTTAGTGTCGATACCGCCAACAATGACGTAACCATCGATATTTTGGATCCAGAAACCAGCCGCTACAAACGCAGCAACCGTCAGTAAACCAGCCAACTGAGCAACGTTGCGCGCACGCACATGCACTTCGCCTGTTGTTTTCATTTGTAGCCAAGTAGAACCTTGCATCAAAATCATGAATAAGCTTACTAGACCACACAACAGTGCAAATGGATTTAGTAGACCAAAGAATGAGCCATGGTATGTTGGCATCAAGAACTCACTCAATTGGAATGGTACACCTTGTAGAAGGTTACCAAACGCCACACCAAAGATGATTGGCGGAACAAAACCACTGATTGAGATACAGATATCCCAGGTATTGCGCCATTTTGGATCTTCGATTTTAGAGCGGTAGTCTAGGCCCAGAGGACGAAGCCATAGCGCTGCTAGTGTCAAAATCATCGCTAAGTAGAAGCCTGAAAATGACGTTGCGTAAACCAAAGGCCAAGCTGCGAACAGTGCACCACCAGCAGTGATAAGCCAAACTTGGTTACCATCCCAGTGAGGAGCAATTGAGTTAATCATGACACGGCGTTGCGTGTCGTTTTTACCGATGATAGGTACAAGCGCGCCTACACCCATATCGAAGCCGTCTGTTACTGCAAAACCAACTAGTAGAACACCGATTAGTACCCACCAGATGAGTCGCAAGATTTCGTAATCAAACATCTTGTTATCTCCTTACCTTACGCTTCTACTTGGCGACTAACTTTGTCTTCAACAGAGTCAGCATTTTGCTCGAAGTGGTAGCGACCCGTTTTCAGGCTACTTGGGCCTTTACGAGCGAATTTCAACATTAGGTAAACTTCTGCAATCAGGAATACCGTGTATAGCGCCAGAATTGCGAAGAGTGAAGTCCAGATTTCACCTGCAGTTAGCGCAGAAGCTGCAACATGCACTGGTAGAATTTCACCTACAGCCCAAGGCTGACGGCCGTACTCAGCGACGAACCAACCCGCTTCAATTGCAATCCAAGGTAGTGGAATGCTAAATAGTGCAGCTTTTAGAATCCATTGTTTCTGTTCAATCTTCTGACGACACGTTTGGATAAACGCCGCACCAAAGACAAACAACATGATGAAGCCACAAGCAACCATGATACGGAATGACCAGAATAGCGGCCATACTGTTGGGATTGAGTCGTCCGCAGCAGCTTGGATTTGCTCTTCTGTTGCATCAACAACATTGTCTGTGTAGCGTTTTAGAAGTAGACCGTAACCTAGGTCACCTTTCACTTCATCAAACGCAGTCATGTTTTCTTCTGACTTGTCGCCCGCACGAAGCTTCTCTAGAAGTTCATAAGCGTACATGCCGTCACGAATACGATCGACGTGTTCATCACGTAAATCACGAAGACCTGTTACTTGCTCATCAAAAGAGCGTGTCGCGATAATACCCATTACGTAAGGGATCTTAATTGCGTAATCGGTATGCATCGTTTCCTGGTTAGGAACACCAAATAACGTAAATGCGGCAGGTGCAGGTTCAGTGTGCCACTCTGCTTCAATTGCAGCGAGTTTCACTTTTTGAACTTCACCAAGCTCGTAGCCAGATTCGTCACCAAGAACGATGGTAGATAAGATAGCTGCAATACCGAAAGAAGCAGCAATAGCAAACGAACGACGAGCAAACGCAATGTCACGACCTTTTAATAGGTAGTATGAACTGATGCCTAGAACAAACATTGCGCCACAAGTGTAACCAGAAGCAACCGTATGCACGAACTTAACCTGAGCAACTGGGTTTAGTACAACCTCAGAGAAGCTCACCATTTCCATTCGCATGGTTTCGAAGTTGAAATCTGCGCCTACTGGGTTTTGCATCCAGCCGTTTGCGATAAGAATCCAAAGAGCAGAGAAGTTAGAGCCTAGTGCCACAAGCCAGGTAACCGCTAAGTGTTGGCGTTTAGATAGACGATCCCACCCGAAGAAGAATAGACCAACAAAAGTTGACTCCAGGAAGAATGCGACAAGTGCTTCGATCGCTAGCGGTGCACCGAAGATATCACCTACATAGTGGGAGTAGTAAGACCAGTTCGTACCAAACTGGAACTCCATGGTAAGGCCTGTCGCCACACCAAGTGCAAAGTTAATACCGAATAGCTTACCCCAGAACTTGGTCATGTCCTTATAGATTTGCTTGTTCGTCATTACGTACATCGATTCCATAATGGCCAGAAGGAAGGCCATACCAAGGGTCAATGGTACGAATAGGAAGTGATACATCGCTGTCAGTGCAAACTGCAACCGCGATAGATCAACTACGTCAATCATGGTAACTCCTATGTGTCGGCTGAATGACACTCTCTACATATTGCAATCCATATTCAGGTGTTATTTACACTTGAAAAATGTTGAATTATCACAACTCATTGTTGCAAAAATGTGCTTCATTGGTTAGTTAATTGTTAAGCATCAGCTAATATAGCTGGGGCTAATATTACTTGTAAAAACAGATTGTTTCAAAAGGTTTATAGCCGTAACGCGCTTTGATATACATCAATGTTTATGCGCGGAATTTGCACAAAAATCCATCACATTGATCTAGATCAACCAGTATTGGATACGGATGTTAAGAGAGAGTAATCAGGAGAGAAATTAACCAGTTGCAAGCAAACATCGAGTTAACAATCAATGCTTTTTACTTACTAAACCAGTATGAGAAAAAATTCAAAAAATGTGAGTTTGGTCAACTTTAATGAAGCGCTGGGCAACAAAGGCCCAGCGAGGGAATCTTATTTTTCAATTCCGAAATGCAAATACGCACGATCTGTCGCGATTCTTCCACGCGGAGTGCGTTGTAAATAACCTTGCTGAATAAGATAAGGTTCAAGAACGTCTTCAATAGTGTCCTTTTCTTCACCTATCGCCGCTGCCATGTTGTCGAGCCCGACCGGACCACCACCAAATTTTTCCATAATCGCGAGTAGTAGCTTACGGTCCATGTAATCGAAGCCTTCGGCGTCCACATCAAGCATATTCAACGCCTTATCGGCAACATCGGCACAAATGTGACCATTGCCTTTTACTTCCGCATAATCACGAACACGACGTAGCAAACGGTTAGCAATACGTGGTGTGCCACGCGCACGTCTTGCCACTTCCAATGCACCTTCAGGTTCCATTGATAAACCTAAACAATCCGCGCTTCGCTGCACGATATCTTGGAGGTCTTTTATCTTATAAAACTCAAGGCGCTGAGTAATACCAAAGCGGTCGCGCAATGGTGACGTTAAAGAGCCCGCTCGGGTCGTCGCACCAATTAACGTAAATGGTGGTAAATCGATCTTAATAGAACGAGCGGCCGGACCTTCACCGATCATAATATCCAGTTGATAATCTTCCATCGCCGGATACAGCACCTCTTCAACCATCGGGCTCAAGCGGTGAATCTCATCGATGAACAACACATCGTTTTCTTCGAGGTTGGTTAACAGCGCGGCCAAATCGCCTGCTTTCTCAAGTACAGGGCCTGAAGTAGTGCGAATGTTCACTTCCATTTCATTGGCAACGATATTCGCAAGTGTGGTTTTACCCAAACCTGGGGGACCAAAAATCAAAAGGTGATCAAGTGCTTCGCTACGTAACTGAGCAGCTTTAATGAAGATCTCCATTTGGTCACGGACATGGTCCTGACCTTGGTAATCCGCTAATTTTTTTGGCCGAATAGCACGATCAATGACATCTTCATCACGAAAGGCAGGGTTTTCTGGCGCGATTAAACGATCGGCTTCAATCATCTTTTTACCTTGAAAAATGGTTACCTGAGAGAATAATGCCGCTCGTTTAACAGCAAGTGGCATATTTCTATATCTCGTCATCCTGTACAGCGACGAAGGAGCGTGATACAGGATCTTCTATCCGAGCGATTTATGGTCAAATTGTTTCATTAACCGCTCAGCGTGCTGCTATTAGATTCTCAGTCTCGCCAGGCTCGCTGGAATGACACAAAAAACATCGTTAAGCGATTGGCATTAACCTTAGAGAATGAGTTATCTTGAACAAATGTTCACTGTGCAACCAGCGTTACACCATTGATTTTAGAGCTTCACGGATCATTTGCTCACTGCTCATGTCCGGTTTAGCGATCTGAGATACCACTTTCGACGCTTGAGTCGGCTTGTAACCTAGAGCTAGAAGCGCACTGATTGCCTCTTCTTCTGCGTTGTTGGATGTTGCACCAGAATCCGCAGGAGCAGCATCCGTAAATGGCGTAAATAGATCGCCAGCGCCCCACCCTTTCAAGCGGTCTTTCATTTCAACAACCAATCGCTCTGCGGTTTTCTTGCCAACGCCTGGAAGCTTAACCAGCGTAGAAACGTCTTCATGTTCCACACAAGTAACAAATTGCGTTGCTGTCATACCAGAGAGAATACCAAGACCGAGTTTAGGACCAACGCCATTGGCTTTGATCACTTCACGGAAAAGTGCTCGTTCTTTTACTGTGTTGAAACCGTATAGCAATTGCGCATCCTCACGGACAACAAAGTGAGTATAAATAATGGCTTCTTCGCCAACATTTGGCAGTTCGTAAAAACAGCTCATTGGCATCTGGACTTCATAACCAATGCCATTAACTTCAATTAATACTTCAGGTGGTTGTTTTTCAATCAGTATGCCACGAAGACGTCCAATCACTATAAATACTCTTTGGAAATGAATTTGCGACAGGATAATAAAGAACTGGATAGACATCCAGTTAATTTTAACGGTAGCGCCCTTTTCTGGCACTGGTTGCTTTGCCCGCTAACGCAACGAGAGTCTTGTTAGTATTGGCATGACAAATCGCCACACCTAAAGCATCGGCTGCATCCGCTTGAGGCTTGGCGGGCAATTTAAGCATCTGCTGAACCATATGCTGAACTTGCGCTTTGTCCGCGCCACCAGTGCCGACGACAGCTTGCTTAATAAGACGAGCCGCGTATTCAAATACCGGCAACTCCGCATTCACCGCAGCAACAATTGCACTGCCACGAGCTTGGCCAAGTTTTAGCGCTGAATCCGCGTTTTTGGCCATAAACACTTGCTCGATCGCGAAAACGTCCGGTTGAAACTGGGTAATGATTTCCGTGACGCCTGCATAAATCTGTTTAAGCCGACCCGGAAGTTCTTTTTCTGAAGTACGAATGCAGCCACTACCAAGGTATTGCAAGTGGCGTCCATTTTGACGAATGACCCCATAGCCGGTAATGCGCGAACCTGGGTCAATGCCCAAAATAATTGACATGAATGTTCCTAAAAATGAGGCCTAATTCGGCCTCAGTCTTTTTATTATTACTTGCTAACTTCGGAGCAAATACCGCTCCCGACACCTTGAGTTTAATCTAGCGTAGCCGCAACGTCGTCAGAGATATCACCATTGTGATAAACCTCTTGAACGTCGTCCAGATCTTCCAAAGCGTCAATCAAACGAAGTAGTTTTGGCGCAGTATCCGCGTCCAAATCTGCTTTCGTAGATGGGATCAGCGACACCTCCGCGTTCTCTGCCTCAAACCCTGCGGCATCAAGAGCATCTTTTACGAGCCCAAAATCGCCTGGGGCCGTGTAGACATCAATCGAGCCATCTTCTGCCGTTTCAATGTCATCAGCACCACTTTCTAATGCTACTTCCATTACCGCATCCTCATCTAAACCTGGGCCATATGAAATCACGCCTTTCTTGTCGAAAAGATAGTTGACGCTACCATCCGTCCCCAGATTACCGCCTGACTTTGAGAATGCATGGCGTACGCCAGATACCGTACGATTTCGGTTATCCGTCATACATTCGACCATGACCGCCGTACCACTTGGACCATAACCTTCATAGATCACGGTTTCCATGTTGTCGTCGCCTTCACCACCAGCACCTCGGCTGACAGCACGGTTGACAGTGTCACGTGTCATGTTGTTAGACAGTGCTTTATCAATTGCTGCTCGCAAACGTGGGTTATTTTCTGGCTCACCGCCCCCCTCTTTTGCCGCAACAACGATTTCACGAATTAATTTAGTAAAGATTTTGCCGCGCTTCGCATCTTGCGCTGCTTTACGGTGACGAATATTCGCCCATTTACTATGACCAGCCATAATTCACCTTTTAATGTATTTTGACGCTTAATAACAAAACATGTTCTAAAAAGCGTTGCTTGGGAAATTGCTTTGGAAGTTTCTTGGGTTTATTTAAACAAAAACTCCCGCAGTTGCGGGAGTTTTCTTCAAATGTTGTGCGCTTATTCTGCGTCTTTTTCTTTCGCTGCAGTTACTGCGATTGCTAGCTCTTCTAGCGCTGCTGGGTTCGCAATACTTGGTGCGTCTGTTAGTAGACACGCCGCTGCTGTTGTTTTAGGGAACGCGATAACATCACGGATGTTCTCTGTGCCACATAGCAGCATTACTAGACGGTCTAGACCAAATGCAAGACCAGCATGTGGAGGCGTACCGAATTTCAGCGCATCAAGCAGGAAACCGAACTTAAGCTGTTGCTCTTCAGGTGTGATACCTAGAATATCAAATACGGCTTCTTGCATATCTGCGTTGTGGATACGAACAGAGCCGCCGCCCACTTCGTAGCCATTTAGAACCATATCGTAAGCGTTAGAATTTGCCGCAGCAGGGTTTGCTTTTAGCTCTTCTGCAGTCACACCTAGAGGCGATGTGAATGGGTGGTGCATCGCGTGTAGGTTGCCTTCGTCATCTTCTTCGAACATTGGGAAGTCAACAACCCATAATGGAGCCCATGCAGACTCATCCGTTAGCTCTAGGTCTTTACCTAGTTTCAAACGTAGCGCACCCATTGCTTCTGCAACGATACCCGCTTTATCAGCGCCAAATAGGATAATGTCACCAGATTCCGCTTGAGTACGATCTAGAATGCCGTTGATCACGTCTTCATTTAGGAACTTAGCGACTGGAGATTGGATACCTTCCATGCCCGCTGCACGGTCATTAACCTTCATCCAAGCTAGACCTTTCGCACCGTAGATGCCAACGAATTCACCGTAGCCATCAATTTGCTTACGAGTCAAAGATGCACCACCTGGAACGCGAATAACGGCAACGCGGCCTTTTTCGTCGTTTGCTGGACCTGAGAATACTTTGAACTCAACGTCTTTCACTAGGTCAGCAACGTCTACTAGCTCTAGTGGGTTACGTAGGTCTGGCTTGTCAGAACCGAAACGACGAATCGCTTCGCTGAACGGCATTACTGGGAATTCACCTAGGTCAACGTTTAGTAGCTCTTGCCACATTTCACGAACCATTTTTTCAGTCGTTGCACGAACTTGGTCAGCCGTCATGAATGACGTTTCGATATCGATCTGAGTGAACTCTGGTTGACGGTCAGCACGCAAGTCTTCATCACGGAAACACTTAACGATTTGGTAGTAACGGTCAAAACCAGACATCATTAGAAGCTGTTTGAATAGCTGTGGAGACTGAGGAAGCGCGTAGAAGCTGCCTTTGTGAACACGGCTAGGTACTAGGTAGTCACGAGCGCCTTCTGGAGTCGCTTTTGTTAGGACTGGTGTTTCGATGTCTAGGAAACCGTTGTCATCTAGGAAGCGACGAACAAAGCTAGACGCTTTAGCACGTAGCTTGATGCGGTCGCTCATTTCTGGACGACGTAGATCTAGGTAACGGTACTTCAGGCGTTGCTCTTCAGAGTTCTTTTGGTTGAAATCTAGAGGCAGAACATCAGAACGGTTGATGATTTCAAGACCTTTCGCAAGGATCTCGACTTCACCTGTTGCCATGTCTTTGTTTGCTTGGCTCTCTGGGCGAACGCGCACTTCACCCGTTAGTTTGATACAGAATTCATTACGAAGTGTGTTAGCCACTTCATACGCATCCGCCATATCTGGATCTACAACTACCTGAACGATGCCTTCACGATCTCGCATATCGATAAAAATAAGACCGCCTAAATCACGGCGACGGTTAACCCAGCCGCAAAGTTCTACAGTTTGTCCTGCAAGGGACTTGTTCAGGTGACCACAGTAATGGGTACGCATAATGAAATTCCCAATCTCTCAAATGTTGTTAACTACGCTCTGTCAGCCTCATTGCTAAGCAGAGTAAAGATTCAGTTATACGCTGAATGTCCACGAAAATCGACTACTCAACATACAATTACGTGTGTTTTATCATTCACTGGTGCTTTTTAGTACAACAAATGTTCAAAAGCGCACCAAAGCGAAAAAATTGGGGAGGATTATAGCGTGAAATTACCTATTTCAGCAAAACTCTCGTAAAGTATTCACACGAGTAGCAAGCAGTAAAGAATAATGGATAACTTACCTCTTCGACTTGGATTGACGATGTGGTCGCACAATCAATGGCAACAAAGTTTTTACGGCAGCGGGACAAAGCCCGCTGAACGTTTAGAAAGGTATGCGCAAGTGTTTCATACCGTGGAAGGCAACACGACATTTTATGCCACACCGACGCTCAATACAGTGCAAAACTGGAGAGCCGCAACCCACGATGATTTTCGCTTTACTTTCAAACTTCCTAAAGCCATCACTCATGAGCAAATGCTAAGAGGTTGCAGCGAACAACTGAGAGACTTCATGAAAGTCATGGAGCCTTTGCATGACCGTGTGGGTCAATGGACAATTCAATTACCAGCCTCATTTGGTCCTGAGCACCTTGATCGGCTGAAAAAGTTCTGTGCGAACTTTCCACCTAACTTCCCTCTCGGTGTTGAGGTTCGCCATATGGCATTTTTCTCCAAAGGCGAAGAAGAGCGAGCACTTAACCAATGGTTAGTAGAGAATAATATTGACCGCATTATTATGGATAGCCGCCCAGTCTTTGCCGCTAAGCCCGACAATGAGGCGATTATTGATGCACAAATGAAAAAACCACGAGTCCCTGTTCACGCCATTGCTACCGCTTCACACCCTTTGATTCGCTTTATTGGTCATCCAGAAGAACAGCAAAATTACGAGTTTTTTAAACCATGGCTCAACAAGTTGCCACAATGGATTGCCGAAGGTAAACAGCCATATGTCATGATCCATACCGCAGACAATATAATTGCTCCAGAGTTGGCCGCAAACCTATATAAAGACATACAAAAACGTATCACGCTCCCTGAGTTAGCGCCTTTCCCAGCTGACGATGGCAACTCGCAGTTACAGATGTTCTAACGCAACACATGACAGAGGCGCGAAATTCCCATAAAATACGCGCCTTTTTTGGTGCCTGACATTTTCAGGCGGCTTGTATGCAGAGACTTAGTTATGAACCCTAAGAGCAATCCAGATACTATTTTTTCGGCTCCAATCGATAAAATTGGGGATTTCACGTTCGATGAACGCGTAGCGGAAGTATTTCCTGACATGATTCAACGTTCGGTACCGGGTTACAGCAATATCATTTCTGCAATCGGTATGCTGGCAGAGCGTTTTGTAAAACCTCACTCAAACATCTATGACCTTGGCTGTTCTTTGGGTGCTGCAACATTGTCTATGCGTCGCCATATCAAACAAGAAGGTTGCCAAATCATCGCAGTGGACAACTCTCCTGCGATGGTTGAGCGTTGTAAACTTCACGTCAACGCTTACCGCAGTGACACTCCTGTGGATGTAGTAGAAGCAGACATTCGCAATATCGAAATTGAAAACGCGTCAGTGGTGGTGTTGAACTTCACTTTGCAATTCCTCTCTCCAGAAGATCGTTACTCCTTGCTCGAAAAAATTTACGCTGGCCTTCGTCCGGGCGGCATTTTGATTCTATCTGAGAAATTCGTCTTCGAAGATGAAGTGTCGAACGAACTGTTAATTGACCTTCACCACGACTTTAAACGTGCGAATGGTTATAGCGAACTAGAAATCAGCCAAAAGCGCAGCGCGATAGAAAACGTAATGCGCCCAGATTCAAAGAAAGAACATAAAGAGCGTTTCGCTAAAATTGGCTTTTCTAGCTACGATGTTTGGTTCCAATGCTTTAACTTCGGCTCCATGTTCGCAATTAAATAGACCATGCACACAAAGCCTGAACCATACCGATTTCGGTTTTTGTTAATAATTTATACCCATCAACTCAGCGATTAACTAACTATGTTTAACTTTGCAAATTTCTACCAATTGATTGCCCAAGACACTCGTCTTCAACCTTGGCTTAATGTGCTTCCGCAACAGCTAACGGATTGGCAAAATGCAGAGCACGGTGACTTTGGTCGCTGGTTGAAAGCCCTGAACAAAATCCCAGCGGGTAGACCGGACAACATCGACATTGTTGATTCTGTCACGATTTCAAACAATGAGCCCATGCCTCAAGGGGAACTTAAAAAGCTAGAAAGCTTACTTCGTACATTCCATCCTTGGCGCAAAGGCCCATACAACGTACACGGCATCCATATTGATACTGAGTGGCGCAGTGATTGGAAATGGGACCGCGTGCTTCCGCATATTTCACCATTAAAGAATCGCAGCGTACTCGATGTAGGTTGTGGTAACGGATACCACATGTGGCGCATGCTAGGCGAAGGTGCACGCTTAACTGTCGGTATCGATCCATCTCACCTGTTTCTAATTCAGTTCGAAGCAATTCGTAAACTAATGGGCGATGACCAACGTGCACACCTATTGCCATTGGGTATTGAACAACTACCTAAGTTAGAAGCGTTCGATACGGTATTCAGCATGGGCGTGCTTTACCATCGCCGCTCGCCTCTCGATCATTTAGTGCAACTAAAAGATCAATTGGTATCTGGTGGTGAACTTGTATTGGAAACACTCGTGATTGAAGGTGATGAGAATGCAGTACTGGTCCCGACTTCTCGTTACGCGCAAATGCGTAATGTCTATTTCTTCCCTTCAGCAAAAGCCCTAAAAGTGTGGTTAGAATTGGTCGGTTTTGAAGATGTTCGTATCGTTGATGAAAACATCACATCCGTAAATGAACAACGTACCACAGATTGGATGACGCATAACTCTCTACCTGACTACTTAGATCCGAACGACCCAAGCAAGACTGTAGAAGGCTACCCTGCCCCTCGCCGAGCGGTTCTTGTCGCTCGCAAATCATAATTCGCTGAGATTCCTGACATTGTCTTAACTCATTTTACGAGTTAAGACATTACCCTCTTTCCTCGTAATGAGCGAGTTTGTTTTTTGAATCCATTTTTCACGTCAAAATATAAGCACGCTCTAAATAAGGATGCGCTTTTATGTCCTTGATTTTTGGCTTTTCATCACTATTCCTCAAACAATAAGTAATAGAGAAACATTCTTACTTGTGAGGCTTTATCGATATAAGCTAAACTCCTAAAAAATAAACAACTTAATCCAATCCCAAGGTTTTCAATGTTATTACGATTGACCCCGATTGTTGCCATCGCCTTACTATCTGGATGCTCACTAACCAAAGGCGAACAGTACCACCAAGAAACGTTAGCGGCGATTCAAAATTCAGAAGCGAATGTCAATAATCGCATTACCAACCTAGAGCTACAGCTCAGCAACCAATCGGACTATATCGACAGCCTTGAAGAACAAGTCGATAAACTACAGGTTGAACTTCTTACATTTCGCGATGAAGCAATGGCAGAAGTAAAAAAACCGAAAGAGCCGATTATTGTCCAATCTCCCGCTCCTGTGGAACCAACCCCAACTCACGATATTGTCCTTGGCTCTATCGAAAAGGTCACTGTAGAGTCGATTAAGCAAACTTTTGATGCACGTATCGACACTGGTGCCGCGACGTCGTCTTTAAATGCCGTTGATATTGAAGAGTTCGAAAGAAATGGCAAAAAATGGGTCCGATTCCACTTAGCAGACACCAGTAAATCCGAAGAAGAGAAAAGTACTTGGATCGAAGCTCCTGTCATTCGCTACGTCAAAATCCGCCAGGTTACCAGTGAAGAGTTAGAACGCCGCGCTGTGGTAGAACTTTGGGTGCGCGTTGGAAAAATTCATGAAAAAGCGCAATTTACGTTGGCAGATCGCTCACATATGAACCATCCTATTTTACTGGGTAGAGAATTTATGCGCGACATAGCACTTGTCGATGTAAGTCGTACCTATATCCAAACGGACGAAGATAAAAAATAATAAGGTAGATTATGACGTCAAAAATACCGTTTTACCTTTCTATCATCTTATTGGTGATTGCGGGCATTGCTCTGAGTGTTTTCAGGCATGAAAACTACGGCGTGCCTTGGACGCCAGGCGAAACTCGCCAGGTGTGGGATGTAGAAGCTCGTATTGAGTTCAATGCTAACGGCAACGAAGTAAAAGCGTCACTTGCAGCACCTCATACGCAAAGTGGTTACACACTTATAGGTGAATCTGCTTCCTCATCAGGTTATGGCGTTTCCTACATCAATGACGATTCAGGCCGTCGTGCAGAATGGTCAATTCGCCAAGCTCAAGGGCCACAAACCATATACTACAAAGCCCAGTTCTTAGTAGACCCTCAGGCTAAAGTCACTCCTTTACCGCCAACGGAAGACATTACGCCACCAACGCTATCAGCACCACAAGCAGCAGCGGCAAATGCCCTTATCGAACGTGCGATGAGTCGCTCAGCCGATAATGTGACGTTTACTCGTGAGCTTATCAAAGCGCTTAATGACCCAGATAGCCAAAACTCGTCGCTACTACTGAACGATTTCAGCCGTACTGATGCACTGCATAATATTTTGCTTACCGCAGGTATACAAAGCAAAACCGTCGGTGTTATCGAACTAGAAGATGGTCGTCGACGCCAAACAATTCAACCAATGGTTCAGGTTTGGTCAGGTAAAGATTGGGTACTGTTTTCGCCAAAATCCGAACAAAAAGCAGTGAAACCCAACTTGTTAGTGTGGGATGAATCAAACGTATCCTTACTTGACCTTGTTGGTGGTAAAAATAGCCAAGTGCATTTCTCGATGATTAAGCAAGAAATGACACCACAACAAGCTACAAACAACAAAATAGAAGCAGATGGATTACTGAATATTTCAATTCATAGCCTACCTTTGGAAGAGCAAGCGATGTTCAAAACCATCATGCTCATCCCTATTGGTGCTCTGATCGTTGTGTTCTTGCGTGTGATTATCGGCCTGAAAACATCCGGTACCTTCATGCCTGTGTTGATTGCCGTTGCTTTTGTTCAAACTCAACTATTAACGGGTATTGTCGGTTTCTTGCTAATTGTAGGTACAGGCCTGATTATTCGGAGCTATTTGTCTAGGTTGAACTTATTGCTGGTAGCAAGGATATCTGCGGTCATTATTACCGTTATTATGATCATCTCGGTGTTCACCGTTGTTGCGTTTAAAATGGGCTTAACAGAAGGCCTAACAATTACCTTCTTCCCTATGATCATCTTGTCTTGGACGATTGAACGTATGTCAATCCTATGGGAAGAAGAAGGTGCGAAGGAAGTTGCTCTGCAAGGTGGTGGTTCATTGCTGACAGCGGTATTAGTTTACCTTGCAATGACGAACTCATACATTCAACACTTAACCTTTAACTTCATTGGTCTACAGTTGATTGTTCTGGCCGGTATTCTATTACTAGGTACTTACACAGGTTACCGCCTCACTGAGCTACGACGCTTCAAACCACTAGCGGAGGACTAAACGATGTTCGAAAGTTTTACTTCGCCGTCTAAGCTTCGCCATAAAGGCATTATGGGGATGAACAAGCGTAACCACAGCTATATTGGCCGTTACAATGATCGTTCTAAATACCCACTTGTCGATGACAAGCTAAAGACCAAAATTATTGCACAGGCAGCAGGAGCAACAGTTCCTGCCCTGATCGGTGTCATTCATAACCAAGCTGAAGTTAAGACTATCCACAAAATGGTTGAGAACTGGCCTGGTTTTGTAATCAAACCTGCACAAGGTAGTGGCGGTAAAGGCATTCTGGTTGTTACGTCTCACAAAAACGGGGTATATACCAAACCCTCCGGCTCTACAATTGGTAGGGATGAGGTCGAGCGTCACATTAGTAATGCGCTTGCTGGCCTTTTCTCTCTTGGTGGTAAAAATGACGTTGCTGTGGTTGAAAACTTAATCAAGTTTGATGACTGTTTTGATGGCTTCAGTTATGAAGGCGTACCAGATGTTCGGATCATCGTATTTAAAGGTTATCCAGTTATGGCGATGATGCGCTGTTCTACAGCGGCTTCCGACGGCAAAGCAAACCTTCACCAAGGTGCGGTAGGAGTAGGCATTGACATCGCGACAGGTAAAGCCGTCAGAGCGGTGCAGTTCGATCATCCAGTAACTCATCACCCTGATACAGGTAAAGACCTTTCGACCCTTCAAGTACCGCATTGGGAGCGCTTGCTGGAGCTTGCGTCAAGTGCCTGGGAAATGACAGGTTTGGGATACATGGGTACGGATATGGTGCTGGATAAAGATGAAGGACCTATGGTTTTAGAGCTTAACGCTCGCCCTGGTCTGGCAATCCAAATCGCTAATGGTGCAGGCTTGCTTCCTCGTTTGAAACACATAGAGAGCCTTGGTACACCTGCTGAGTATCCAAAACCGATTGAACGCGTCGCTTACGCGGCAGAGCAGTTCGGTGTGAAGCCGTTGTTCTAACCCTCCGACATAATGTTCGTTATTACTCGCCAGTAATTGTCATGATTACTGGCGTTTTTGTTCCCGCATCCAAAAACCTTGCACTTGCTCTCCTTATTAAACACATCCTTCTCATATATAAGTTGAATCAATGATCGAGCTAACAAAATCAACATAGATCGTTTCTTTTCTACTTTGCCTTTTGAGTATGATGAGAGCTCCCCTTACTCAACTTGAGAGGTTGGGAAATGCTAATACAAGAAACAAATAATGATGAACCAGAGCTTGAAGAACAAGAGAGCTTAGACCAACACCTACAACGCTTGTCTGAGCTTTCTGTCCAAGCACTTGAAGAGCTTGCTGAAATGATCGAAGTCAGGGACGATATTCCAGAGGAATAAACGTCGCTTCCTCATTAAGTTCCGTTAATAAGCCGAGACTGCCGTCCTACAGTCTCGGCTTATCTTATGTATTTCGAAGCCTGCCTCGTAAACAGATACAAAAACGCCCGCGTTCATTGCGGGCGTTTTGTTAGATTCGCAGTTTACGATTCAAACTCTTCAATCATCTCTTGTGCTTCAGTCTTAGGCTTATCCGTTTGACCAAAACCACGCAGACCAACCACGTGTACGTGTTCGTGATCTTTAAACACCTTACGCACCAGTTTGTAGGTAGTCCCCTTCTCTGGGCTGATGTTTTCAGGCGCTGCGATAAGAAGCTGCATATCCAGACGGTCACACAATTCGAACAATGTCGCGATCGATTTTGCATCCAGACGCGCTGCTTCATCCAAGAAAAGCAAACGACAAGGCACAATGTCTTTGCTGCGTAGACGACGAGACTCTTCTTCCCAGCTTTGTACTACCATCAATAGGATTGACTGACCAGTACCGATCGCTTCACCTGTTGATAGCGCGCCAGACTCAGCCTGTAGCCAACCATCTGTACCACGGTTCACTTCTACACTTAGCTCTAGGTAGTTACGGTAATCCAGTAGCTCTTCACCCAGAACCTGAGGAGAACGTTGACCCATATCAATATGTGGGTTCACACGTTGGAACAGCTTCGCCATTGCTTCGGAGAAAGTAAAGCGAGTCGATTCAAACAGGTCTTTGTGCTGCTCTTGCTGTGTCGCTAGACCGTTCAGTAGCACTTCGTGACTTTCGCGGATCTTCACGTTTAGACGTACGCCCTTCACCTGACCAAACGAGATGTTCGACAGGCCTTGGTTCAGCATACGAATACGGTTTTGCTCACGCTGAATCGTCTTCTTGATGATGCTCGCTACTGACTCAGAGCTGATCGCTAAGCGATTTTCACGTTGCGTTAGCTCTTCCGTTAGACGCGCCAGCTCTACTTCCATCTCTTCGATCGCTTCTACAGGATCATCAGTACGGATGATATCCTGACGAATACGCTCACGAAGATGTTGGTAAACCGCAATGTAGAACAGAACTTTACGCTCTGGGCGAGCGTTGTCTTCTGATAGACGCAGCGCATCACGCAGGTCGTCATTGTTCGCAACCGCTAGACGCAGCGCACCCAGTGATTTATCCGACATCGAACGCAGTTCATCCGCTGACATGTAAGCCAGTTCACGCTTGTGTAGACGACGCTCAACATCGTTCTCACGCGCCAAACGAAGTACTGAACACCAGCCAGCTTTCGCAGCAACCACGAACGTACGCAGCTCAACGTATTCTTTCTGAACTTTCTTCAGACGTTTTGCCAAGCCTTTCATCTCTAGTTCAGTAGAGGTGATCGTGCGCTCGTATTCGCTCTTACGGCTGCGAGACGTGTGTAGACGCTCGTGCAATTCGTCACGACGACGCATTGCACGTTCTTCCGCACCTTCGTCTGCATTAACACCAAACTCTTGAAGTTCTTGTTTGAACTCTTGAATCGTTTCCAGTTTCGCTTGGTGTGAACTCTTCAATGATGCCAATACTTGGTTGTATTGGTTCATTTGACCTTGCGATTGCTTCAACTCTTCACGAGAGCGAGTACGCATTTGTTCAGCTTGAACCAGTTTAGCTTTTAGCTGTTCACTCAGTTCGCTGCTCTTGTTCAGTAGGTCTACTGAATCAGAGTAAGCGAAGTAGTGGCGGCGTTCAACGAGATCCGAGAGTGCAAAGATTTGCTTCTTAAGATCTTGTAGCCGCTCGTCTGCCGCTTTGTATTCTGCTTCTAGTGCATCGAATTGCTCTGGGTCAGCATCAAGCGCAGACGCAATATTCTCTAATTGCGCGACGGCTTTTGCATGGTTGCTTAAGAAGTTCTTCGCCTCTGCAAGCTGAGCGATTTTCTCTTCTAGCTCATCAAAACGCGCTTGCAATGACTCATCTTCAACAAGCACCATGTGTGACGCTAGCTTGTCCAGAGAAGACAACGCTTGCTTGCTGGTTTGAAGCTGAGAACGTTGTTGTTGCTCTTTCGCATCCAGATCCGCCAGCACGCGAGCAATTTGGTTACGCTTATCACGAATAGTTGCCAGTGCTTGTTCTGGATCGGCGTCAAAAGCAACCTGAATGTGGTTAGACACAAATAAGTTAAACGCTTGGTACAAGCGCTGCATTTTCTGAGAATCAAACGCCGCTTTTGCGTGTTTCTCTACCACTTCTTCTCGTTCGTTACGCAGCAACTCTAGACGCTGCTCACGTGCCGCACGGCCAAACAATGGGATCTCAGGCAAGCGAGAGTAACGCATTTGGCGATCGTTCATACGAACGCAAACCGCGCCCTCTAACTCTTCTGCATCGAACGAGCTGTCATCAAAGGCATCGATGTCACCTTCAATGATGTACAAGTCTTCTGGACAGTCGTCTAGCTCTACCAGTTTCTCTTCGATGCCTGACAAGTCAGAAACAACGATAGCGTGACGAGCCGGACCGTACATCGCACTGAAGTAAGGCGCGTCATCAATCGTGATGTCATCGTAGATCTCTGACAGCAATACACCGCCCAGCGTATCTGCCAAACCTTTCAGGCGAGGGTCATTTGAACCACCAGGAGAAGCAAGACGCTCAATCTCAGAGTCTAGCTGGCTACGGCGCTCAGCAAGCTTATCTTTAGCTAAAGACAACTCCCTTTCTTGTTCAAGGACAACTTGCATGTGGTTCATTACCGCATGGCGATCATCAAGCTCTTCACCGCTCTGCTCTCTCAGTTTCTCTAGCGCATCGTTCGCCGCAATCCAAGCTGGTGCTATTGCTTCAAGCTTACTGATTTCTGCCACCGCGTTTTGCTCTAGACGGCGCTGTTCACCACGCTGATCACGAACTTCTTCTTGAGCTATCTCTAGTGATTCGATTTGCGTCGCATGACGTTCACGTTCTTGTTCAAACGTAACCTCATCGGTTAGTTCAACGTGATATTGCTTTTTGTATTCAGCAACCAGTTCACGTGCTTGACGCTGCTGGTTAAGGCTGCGTTCGAGATCACGGTGTTGTGCTCGCCATTGTTGTTCGTTTTGTGCAATTTGTTGTGACTCACGCGCTTTCGCAATTGCAGTTTTCGCATGCTCAGACGCGTCTTTGCGCTCAACTTGACCAACGATGCTTTGTACCAGTTTAAGCGCGGTTTCAAACTGCTCTGCCGCTGCAGAAGACATGTCCAGTTTGTGCTTAACCGATAGCAACGCATTGGTGCTTTCTGATTCTTTGCTCTTAAGCTCAGAGACAAGCGCTTGAGCCGATTCCGCCGTTAGGCTGTCATCGCCAAGTAGCTGCTTCGCTTTCTCCAGCGCTTGAACTGCTTGTTGATATTGAAGGGCGCGAGTTTGCTGAACGTCAAGAGCTTGCTGGTAATCAGCAAGTTGCGTCTTAAGGCTATCCACCTCTTCTTCTGCAACGGTCGCTTGCTCTTCTACCATCATCACGCGTTCTTGCGCTTCTTCCACGACCATCATTTGTTCTTCAAGACGCTCACTTAGCTCTTCAAGATCTTCTTGGTAGCGTTCGATCTTCTCTTGCTGGCGCAGTGCGTTTTGCACCAGTTGCAAGTGATCCGAAGCCGCTTGGTAATCTTGCTCTAGCGCCGATTCCGACTCGATCAACAGTTCCAGCTCTTCTTGAACGCGGTTAAGCAGATTGTTTTGCTCAATCAAGGTCTCGCGAGAACCAAATAACTCTGAACGCAAAGACAATGTCTGTTCTAGTTTTTTACGGCGCTCGTTAGCATGGCGCATATAGTCCGCTGCCACGTAGTTAGTCGACTCTGTGATCAAGTGTTTGAACAAGTCACGGTCTGCTTGCGTAGTTTTGATCGCTTCTAGCGTCATGCGGTTTTCACGCAGCGCCGATTCCATATCTTGGAACGCTTTCTTCACGCCGCCGTTTTGTGGCAGAAGGTAGTCACGTAGCGAACGGGTAATCGCACTTGAGATACCACCGTAAAGCGATGCTTCGATCAGGCGGTAGAATTTAGAACGGTCACCAGAGTTACGCAGTTTCTTCGGAATCACACCGAATTCAAACATTTGCGCGTGGTAATCCACGATCGAAGAGAAGGCTTTAAATTGAACACCTTCAAATTCTGCGATCGATTCTTTTACTTCATTGATTTGACGTACACGAGCTTGAGTCGCTGATACGCTTTCAATCAAGATATCCGTTGGTTTCACATGGCTTGGAAGACCTTGGATAACAAACGGTTTGATGTCTACTTTCTTATCACGACCCGCAACTTGCTGCAGTTTTACTGCGAACAATAGGCGTTGGTTACGTGAGTTCACCACATCTAGCGCCGCATAACATGCGCCCGGCTGTAGCTTACCGTACAAACCTTTGTCGCGAGACGATTGGCTGCTGCCTGCTTCTGTGGTGTTACGGAAGTGCAGTAGCGTTTGGTCAGGAATCAATGCGGTGATGAACGCCGCCATTGTGGTTGATTTACCTGCACCGTTACCACCTGATAGCGTGGTGACCAGACCATCGATGTCAAACGTACGGGCAAAGAAGCCGTTCCAGTTGACCATGGTCAGCGATTGGTATTTACCGCGTTCAATCATGCTCATGCTTCACCCTCTTCTGTCGTTTCTTCTTGGGCTTGGTCGTCTTGATCTTCTTCAGACAATAGGCTGCCTTGGCTTGGCTCTTTGGTGTGCACTACTGCTTCACCATCACGGATCAGACGCAGTTGCGCTTCACGCATGTCATCGCCAATACGTACATCGGCACCAAAGCGGAATACCGCTTCACTGATGCTGAACTTACCGGTTTCACCGATGTTGATGATCATGCCTAGGCGACGCAGACGACGAAGTGACGTACGTACTTTTTCAAACAGCTTTTCTTTATCAAGGTCAGAACCGGTAGCACGGTTCGTCACTAGCTTCATCAGCTTATTTTCATCTGCTAGAGCAAGCAGTTCGTCGTACAGCTCTTGGTTAGTAAAGATGCCTTCGTGCGCAAGACGCTCTGGGCTTAGATAAAGGAAACACAGTACCTTACCCACCAGCATATCCAGTTCAGAAAGAACACTACGGCCAATCAGAGACGTTGAACGTGGACGAAGGTAGAAGAAACCTTCTGGCGCTTTCACCAATTCGGTGTTGTAGCGTTGGTAGAAAGAAGAAAGCTCAAGTTCGAAATCCGACAACAACGCGTGATTGTCTAGATCTTCACTTGAGATATGACGCCCTGCTCGAAGCATGCTGTCTAGCGCTGGGAACAGAGGGTTAGAAATTGCTTTTGCCAGATTCTCTGACATGTATTCATTAGTATCGGTCGATGACATTCGCTTGTACCTTTGCCCCAAATTCGTTGATTGCTTTCCAGTCTGGTTGAATCGCTTGGTAATCCGATTCTGAATACCCTAGACGTACAGCTTGATCGACGATAATGCGAGCTAAATCAAAATGATGAGTGTAAGGGTGCTGTGCAAGGTAATCTCGCAGTACCACACTCAAATCGATTGGTGTGCCTTGATCTTTATGCGCTTTTAGCATGTCACCAATTCGTTCAGACAGCTCATCATTGACTTGTTGAAACTCTTCGTATTCTACTTCCATCGGAACTTGACCCGTGACCTCGTCATCACGCAGTACTAGGGCCTCATCACGAAGGTCAGAAAGCCTCTCCGCATCTGCATAAGTCAGATACCAAGGCGCATCGAAGTAATCTTTGACGGATTGACGCAGACGCGAGCTAAACGCACGGTTCTTATCCATATCGATTGCAGTACGAATAAACTTGTGCACGTGTCGGTCATAACCAATCCAAAGGTCGATCGCTTGCTGGCCCCAGCTTGTGATTCGGTCCAGCTTCATTTGCAGACCAAACAAGGCTTCTTCGATAAACTCCAGCTCAGGGTCACCGTAAACAATTTCTTGAATATCGAGGATCTGAGTTTGCAGTTCATCACTGGCGGCTTGCAGCGTATCTTGAAGTTCACGCAACGTGCTTGATGTTTCTGACAGAAGTGCTTCACAGTTGTTGATCGCTTCGCGCCAGTCTTTGTTAAGCAGGTCAGCAATCTGTTGTTTCACTGACTGTTGCTGCTCATCCATAACACGTTGGTTGAGGTCAATTTGATCGAAGATTTCGCCTACAGAATATTTTAAAACACCGTATACGTTTTTCTTCCAGTGACCCGGTGTGCCACCTTTTTGTGCTGCCTCAATCGCTTTCGCCATTTCATCCGCTACCATGGATAGCTGGATAGATAGACGCAGTTTTGAGAACTCACGATGACGCACGTAGTAGTCGGTTATTCCTATCGCTAATGGCGACAAGCGGTAAATGCTCGCTCCGTCAGTAATCTCACTGACAAAACGGCTCATAAGACGCTGCTTAACCATCTCGTTGATCGCATTGTTCGCACGAAAAGCGGAGGCTTCGCCGGTCTCATCAAATAGTCGAGTGACGATGGCAAATGCATCATGCAGTTCACCTTCACCCAGTTCTTCATCGAACCTTTCATTACTCAGTACGGCAATGGCTATTAAAAATGCCAATCGCTCTGTGGTCAGGTTCAACGAGAAATCGTGCTGCTTAACCCAGCCAACCAGCTCATCGATTGGTTGCTCTGCAGCATTGAGAGTCATCTCACTCATTGTTATTCCTGTTTATCGTTCTTTTTAGCCCACACATGAATGTAGCGGCCTAATGAGAGGTATGGCTCTTGTCGACAAAGTTGTTTTTCTAGCGCCAACACATCTTCAAACTCGTAATCACCCATGTATTCCATATTGCCTATGTAATCACTAAATGAGCGAATACCAGATTTGCCACAAATATTAAAACCTGAATTTTCTATCCACTGGTAGACTTCTTCAGGTTTTAAGCCTTTTTGCGGCTGTAGTTTAAATCTTTTTCGGTGAGGCATGCCGTCTAATATATGAGGAATGTTGCCACAAACCACGTTTTTATAGACTAAACCGTGGTGGTTGTAGAACATGACTGATGCGATGCCTCCCGGTTTTACTTGTTCAAGAACTGTTTCAAGTGCGGCCTTAGGATCAACCAGCCACTCCATCACAGCGTGGAACATAACCAGATCGACCTGTCCATCCATATGTTCACCGATGGATTGGACAGGCGAATGAATCAGGCGATACTGCTCAAGCAAACCGTTTTTTTCAATATCCTGCTTAGCCAACTGCAGCATTTCCGAAGATAGATCACATAAAGCGATTCGATGTCCGAGCTTAGCAAGCTTTTGCGACATTTGTGCCAAACCACCACCAGCGTCTAACACTTCTAGGGGTTGCTGGTCAGCATCTAATTCACTTAGAATCTGTAGAAAATCTTCCCACACAATGATTTGGCGGATCTCCCCTTTATCGGAGCCGTAAATATTTTTTGCAAATTTGTGGGCGATATCGTCGAAATTGCGGTCTTCTGTCACTTCTGCTGAGTTATCATAACGGATTGTGCCGCTATTCTGGCACAAGGAAAGCAGGAATAAAGAGGGATACCCTCATTTTTATTATCAATTGATGTTTTTTCGGACTATTTATGTATGTTTGAGCTGAAAAAAGTAGTGTCAGCCATGCTTATGCCCCTTCCGGCATTGCTGCTGATAGGCTTGTTGGGTCTTGCTCTCATTAGTTTTACTACAAAACGTAAAACTGGCTGCTTCGTTGTTCTATTCTCTTTTGTTGGCATTTTTCTTGTTGCCTTCCAACCTGTTTCAACCAAGCTTCTTATGCCGTTAGAGCGAGAGCATAAAGCCTTTTTGCCAGTTTCTGGCACCATCGACTACGTGATGGTTTTAGGGAATGGTCATGTTATCGATGACGAGATTCCACCCACCTCGCAGTTAAGCCGTGCAGCATTAATGCGCTTAACTGAGGGCATTCGTATTTTAAGAATGTATCCAGGCGCGAAATTAATCTTATCCGGCTATGCTGGCGGATCTGAAATTAGCCACGCGCGAATGATGGCGAACGTTGCCCTTGCGTTGGGAGTCGCGAAATCCGATATCATTTTATTAGAAGATGCGAAAGATACGTGGGAAGAGGCGCGTCAAGCGGCTGCATTCGTTCAACAAAAGGAGATTGTGTTAGTCACTTCTGCGAGTCACATGAGCCGTGCATTGTATGAGTTCAACGCAGCAGGCATTAAACCAATCCCAGCCCCGACCAACTTCTTAGCTATTAGCGAGATAAGTCAACCTTGGGATAAATACTCACCTAAAGCGCGTTACTTAGAACAAACAGAGCTTTATTGGCATGAGTACTTGGGCAGTATTTGGCAAAGGTTGCGTGATACTGTCGGCCAAACACCAATGGTTGAAGCAAACTAGTATTATCTTGAAGCCACAAAAAAGGAGAGCCGAAGCTCTCCTTTTCTTTTTACGATTGAGTTATGTTCAAACTAGTCACCAGCAAACATATAGCCTTCGCCGTGCACCGTTACAAAAATCTGTGGGTTCTTAGGATCGAACTCCATTTTTGCGCGCATACGTCGAATAAGAACATCAATGGTGCGGTCATTCGGCGCATCCACTCGATGGCTGATCATGTTCAAAATACGCTCACGACTTAACACCTGGTTAGGGTAAGACGATAATGCCACCAAAAGTTCATACTCTGCTTTAGTTAGTTTTACTGGCTCACCGTTGCGGCTAAGTGCGCGACGTTGAATGTCGAATGTCCACTCCCCAAAGCGCACAATGTGCTCTTCACTGGTTTCATTCGCTTTCGAGCTGCCACTGCGCGCTGCTGAAATACGCCACAGCAAGTTTTTAACGCGAACTAACAGCTCTCTCAGTTCAAAAGGTTTTGTCACATAATCGTCAGCACCCATTTCTAGGCCTACGATTTTATCAATGCTATCCGTGCGTCCTGTTACTAATATGATACCAATATCCGATTGGCTACGTAACTCACGAGTAAGCATCAGGCCGTCTTCACCAGGCAGGTTAATATCCAGCATGATCAGGTCTACATCGCCCGCTTGCAAAACTTCACGCATTTCTGCGCCACTCTCTGCTTCGCTGACTTGGTAGCCCTCATTTTGGAAATATCCCGCAAGCTTACTACGAGTTACAACATCATCTTCTACGACTAATACGTGATAGCTCATTTACACCACTTTTCTGTCTTCTTATTATCCAAGACGTATTCTATTCATAACTAGTAACATTTCTAGTCATAGATACATTAAAACGCAAGATTTAGCGTTTTTATTGATTCAAAACAAGCTTGCCCATTGCTATTAATAAACGGTCATTTTTGACCATAAAACATAACAATTATAGTTACTGCTATTCATTTTAATTGATTACACTTAGGGGATATCCCTAATTGACTTTGTGATGCATGACTTGAAGCATCATTCAGGAGCCCAAAATGCAAGAAGTGAAAGCTTTTAATGAAAAACGCGCTGAAATTTACTGGTGGTTTTCGAGCTTATTCGCTAAAGAACTCAGCGAAAAAGAACTAGAAACCTACCACAGTGTTGAAATTCGCAGTTTTTTAGCGGGCTTAGGTGAGAACGAATCACTCAAGCCAGCCGTTGATCGCCTAGTTGATGCCCTAAACCGACTCCAAGACCGCAATGATGCTCAACTAGAACTTGCAGCAGATTTTTGCGAGCTGTTCTTAAAAACAGATAAGTATGGGGCACTGCCGTACGCTTCTATGTACATTGGTGAATCAGGCTTGCTTAATGACAAACCTGCAGAAGAAATGGAAAAACTGATGGCAGATTTTGGGGTTCAGGTAGACGAAAACCTCAAAGAACCAGCAGACCATCTTGCTGTCGAATTGGACTTTTTGGGCAACATGATCATTCGCTCAAATGAGTTAGAGCAAGAAAAACATATGGAAGAGGCTTTCGTTAAACAAAATGACTTCATCCAAAATCAACTCATGTCTTGGTTGCCAAAATTTGCTGAAAAATGTAAGCAATTTGATGAATTTGGCTTCTACTTAAGCGTTGCGCAACTATTAATTGCATTTTGTAAACTGGACAGCGCTTACCTTCTTGGTGAATAATCACCGCCTATTTTTAGGGAGCCTGCCTGTCGGGCTCCCTATTTTATTCGCTTGCTTTTAATCTGGCTCAAAGACGTTCGTTCATTTAGCAGTCAAAATGTGACTTCAAATACACAAAACTCTTGCTGAAAATATTGCCAGTCAGCCCACATAGGGCTAAAATGCGAACGCAAACGATTAAATATGATTTATATGTAAACCGCTGAAATATAGCGGTTTTTGTTTTTTATTAATAGGTTGATGACCACTTCCTCATATTTAGTAGGAAGCCGAGTACCTTCAACCAAGTTGCTACAAATCTTTTTATACCGATTTCGGTACAACCGCTGCCTACTAGAATAGACACTACTGTTGTTGTGGTGTTTAGTTTGCGCAAAAAACTAAGCGTATGGTTGTATTCACTACGGTATTAAGTAGCTCGATACAGGACATCATTTATGGCCACTATAAAAGACGTTGCTCGCTTAGCCGGCGTTTCCACTACGACAGTTTCGCACGTTATCAATAAAACGCGTTTCGTTGCAGAAGCAACGCAAGAAAAAGTAATGAAAGCCGTTGACGAGCTGAATTACGCGCCAAGTGCCGTTGCACGCAGCCTAAAATGCAACTCAACTCGTACGATTGGCATGTTAGTAACTCAATCAACTAACCTATTTTTCTCAGAAGTGATTGATGGCGTTGAGAGCTACTGTTACCGCCAAGGCTACACTCTGATTTTATGTAACACAGGCGGGATTTACGAAAAACAACGCGATTACATTCGTATGCTGGCTGAAAAGCGCGTTGATGGCATCCTAGTGATGTGTTCTGACTTAACCGAAGAACTAAAAGAGATGCTTGACCGTCATGCGGACATTCCTAAAGTGGTCATGGATTGGGGCCCAGAGAGCTCGCAAGCAGACAAAATCATGGATAACTCAGAAGAAGGTGGCTACATTGCGACCAAACATCTGATTGACAATGGTCATACGGATATCGCTTGTCTAAGCGGTCATTTTGAAAAGCTTGCTTGCCAAGAGCGCATTGCAGGTTTCCGTCGCGCAATGAGCGAAGCGAACCTAGCTGTAAATGAAGACTGGATCCTTGAAGGTAACTTTGAATGTGATACGGCCGTATTAGTTGCAGATAAAATTACCGCAATGGACAAGCGCCCGACGGCGGTATTCTGTTTTAACGACACAATGGCTCTAGGCCTAATGAGCCGCTTGCAACAAAACGGGATCAAAATTCCTGAAGATATTTCAGTGATCGGCTACGACAACATCGAGCTTGCAGAATACTTCTCTCCACCGCTAACGACTATCCACCAGCCTAAACGTCGTGTTGGTAAAAATGCATTCGAAATTCTACTTGAGCGTATCAAAGATAAAGAACACGAAAAACGAATTTTCGAAATGCAACCTGAGCTTGTAATTCGAAATACTGTGAAAAAAATGAACTAAATTTCACTGTATTTAACCGTGTTAAATAAGCGCTCTACAGGGGCGCTTATTTTTTTGGAAAAATTAAGCAATCTCTAATACTTAACCCCGCTCTAATAACAATTGACTAACGTTAACTCCCTGTTTTATATAAATGTAATATATATTAATAACTCCTTTTCAAAGGCCAATTTGCACCTTTCCATATGCAAAATAGAGCATTCAATCTATCATTTTTATTGAACCAAAATCACACTTTTAACGCTAAACCGTGATGTTAATTCAATATAAGAAGTATGCTCATTGTGTCACGCACAGGGCAAACCATTCGAAAGAGTGGGACGCAAAGCCTCCGGCCTGAACCATATTACGATATGGAAGGTAGCGGGGTTACCGATGGCAAGTGTGTAAGCAATGACTTTACTCTGTAATGACATTGTTTTTACGCATGTTTGCTACTCTCTCGGACCTGACTTTTGGTGGCGTAATATTAATTACACCGAGATAACAAAACATGGATAAACCGATACTCAAAGACTCTATGAAGCTATTTGAGGCACTTGGTAATATCAAGTCGCGCTCAATGTTTGGTGGCTTCGGACTATTCGCTGATGAAACAATGTTTGCACTAGTGGTAAACAATCAGCTTCATATCAGAGCAGACCAAAAAACTTCATCTGACTTCGAGAAACAAGGGCTAAAGCCTTACGTTTATAAAAAACGTGGCTTCCCAGTCGTTACAAAGTACTACGCTATTTCCAGCGATTTATGGGAATCAAGCGAACGCTTAATCGAAGTAGCGAATCAATCATTGAAAAAGGCAAAGCTTGAGAAAGAACAGCAAGCAAGTACAAAGCCTAACCGTTTGAAAGATTTGCCTAACTTACGACTGGCTACCGAGCGCATGCTAAAAAAAGCCGGCATCGAATCCGTAGAGAAGCTTGAAGAGGAAGGTGCGCTTAACGCCTATAAAGCGATAAGAGATACGCACTCTGCAACCGTCAACATTGAGTTGCTATGGGCACTAGAAGGTGCTATCAACGGCACTCATTGGAGTGTGGTACCTCAAGCTCGCCGAGATGAGTTGATGAACGGCCTCCAATAAAAGTCGGCCTAAAAACTATCTTGTAAAACCGCAGTCTAATCTGCGGTTTTTTTGTGAAATTTTTTCGGTTTTCCTACTGTCTTATTACATATATCCCAAATTGGAATCAAAATTATGAATAAGAAACTGATTTTAGGTCTCATCCTACTAGCGGCTATCGTCTTTTTAGGTATTAACTTTGGCCAGTATTTAACCTTAGAGAATGCAAAAGCCCAACAAGAAGCACTAACTACATACATCGATCAGAATTTTGTATTCTCGGCTGCGATTTACTTTTTTACCTACATTGCAATTACCGCTTTTTCTATCCCAGGAGCGGCAGTAGTCACCTTACTTGGTGCAGCCTTATTTGGTTTTTGGACAAGCTTGCTACTGGTTTCTTTCGCTAGCACTATGGGGGCAACACTGGCCTTCTTGAGCAGCCGATACTTATTGCGTGACTGGGTACAAAACAAATTCGGAAATAAACTCAACGCAATTAATCAAGGTGTCGAAAAAGACGGAGCTTTTTATCTATTTTCCTTGCGTCTAATCCCTGTATTCCCTTTCTTTCTAATCAACTTACTGATGGGCTTAACACCGATGTCTGTAGGTAGATTTTATCTCACTAGCCAAATAGGTATGCTGCCAGGCACAGCCGTATATCTGAATGCAGGTACTCAATTAGCAACAATTGAAAGCCTATCGGGCATTGTTTCACCCGCAGTATTAGCGTCTTTTGCGCTATTGGGACTATTTCCAATCATCACTAAATGGGTTATGAATAAAGTAAGGCCGACACCAAGTCAGCAAAACTCGTAATTGGTGAAGTGGGTATTTTGATGAAAATATTTATCGCTAAAAACCCAGCAGAAGCACACATTGTATGTGAGCTGCTTAAAGTGGAACAAATTTACTGTGAAGTTCGTGGAGAAGGTATTTTCGGCTTAAAAGGAGAACTGCCGTTTGGTGATGATACCGATCCTTATGTGTGGCTTTTTGACACTGCACAAAAGATGAAAGCTGAAGAAATAGTAAAAGCATATCGAAAACAATCCGATAGGCATGAGTATCAAGATTGGCAATGCCCAAAATGTCATGAAATAAACGAAGGGCAATTTGGTGCATGTTGGCAATGTGGATATCAACTAGGAGAGCTATAGCGGCTCTCCTATTCAGTGGATGCACTCAGTTTTAAGCACATACAGCTTGCTGTTTAATAAACTCGATGGAGTGTTGATTGAAGTCTTCTGGACGCTCTACATTGCATACATGACCACAATTCGGGATTTCTCGTAGAATGCTGAGCTTATGTGCTGCAACCATTTCTTTGACAGGTTTAATAAACATGTAATCCCTGTCGCCCATTAAGTAAAGAGTCGGAATGGGTAACTCTCGATCTTTAAAATATTTCATTAACGGATTTACATCAGCGGCAAGAATAAACCAACGTTTAAATTCTTTTTGGCAAAGCTTCTTGGCTTCGCGAATAAAAAGGTGGCGAGATTCTCGTTGGCTTCTTTGAGGCATAACAATATAAGCGAACAGTTTGTAGAGCCACATGTACGGTAGGATATGCTTACAAAAATTACCTAATTTCACCAATATCTGAGAACGAGTGTTAAGCCTTGTGACAGCACCGCCGAGCACCATCGAACGTACACGCTCTGATGACAATTCAGCAAGGTTTCGAACAATAATAGTACCAAGCGACATACCGACAAAATGAGCGGATTGGATCTTTAAATGGTCCAATACTTTCAAAATATCTTGGGTAACTTCCGTAAAGGTATAACGGCTAGCAATGAGCTCTTTAAGTAACTGATTTGACTTTCCATGACCTCTTAAATCGATCAGCAATAAGTTAAAGTGTTGCTTGTAAGCTTTAATTTGCTTGAACCAGATAGAAGAGCTACCACCAGCACCGTGCACAAATACAACCCACTCATTACTAGTAGGGTGCAAATAGGTTTTATGAAAAAGTAGCGGCTGGGTCATATTGAGTATCAAAAAGATCGTGCTATTGAGTAAAAAGCCATTCTACCACACTCCCCTGACTCAAGATAATAAAGGCACCTCATTCGGTGCCTTTCGTTACAATTTTAAGTCAAACTAACGCTGAGTGGTAAAGCTGCAAATAAGATTCTGCGGCCTTTTGCCAACAAAAGTCTTGTTGCATCGCGTGCAACTGTACTTTATTCACTTCAGGCTCGTTTTGAGCGTAGAGCAACAGTGCCCTTAGCATCGTTAACAACAATGCCTGCGGTGTCGGTTCGAAAAAAACAAACCCCGTTGCTTCAGATGGGTTTACATCATAATCGCTAACGCTGTCCTTTAAGCCACCAACACCGCGTACTATCGGTAATGTCCCATAAGCCATACTATAGATTTGGTTTAAGCCACATGGTTCAAACTCAGAAGGCATCAAGAAGAAATCAGAACCAGCTTCAACGATATGCGCAAGTTCATTGTCATACGCTTCTACAAAGGCAAATTTGCTAGAAAACTGCGCGGCAACCTCTCGTAACTGAGCGGCAAGAACAGGGTCTCCGGTCCCAACGACAACTAGCTGAACATCGTGCTTCAAAAAATCGGCCAAAGCAGGCAACAAGTAATGAACGCCTTTCTGCTGGGTCAACCGACAAACCATACCGAACATAGCTACATTTTTTTCGGGCAAATTTAGTCGTTGTTGTAATGCTTTTTTACAAGCTTTCTTCCCTTGCGACATACTTTGCTGGTCGGCGCAGTAATTAACCGGCAAGTAGGTATCAGTTTCCGGATTCCAAGCGCTGTAATCACAACCATTCAAGATGCCGACTAAGTCCTGCGCACGTTGCTGAAACTCCCAAGCCATGCCGTGACTGCCAAGCTCTGTTTTTAGTTCCTCTGCGTACGTAGGGCTAACCGCGTTTATCTTATCTGCATTCATTACACCAGCTTTAAGCATCGTAATATGCGTTGCACTCACCGCAGCATCGGGAACGTTTCTACAATGAAACTCTGGCAAACACTGCACGTCTTCATAACTAAATACGCCTTTAAAGACCGCATTGTGAATTGAAATGACGCTTTTAGTATGAGCAAAAAACGGATCATTGCCATACCTGTGCTTGAGCAAAAATGGAACAAGACCTGTGTGCCAATCGTTCGCGTGTATGATATTAGGTTGAAAGGCGAGCTTGGGTAACATATCGAGACATGCTGCACTAAAAAACGCAAAGCGCTCGCCGTTATCAGTATACGCTTGGTTGTTCTCCGCATACATTGATGGTCGATTGAAATACGGCGGACAATCAATCAGGTAAACAGGATTTTGACCTAATATGAGCCGCAAAACTCGATACTCCGTATGCGGCCATGATGTTAATTCTGTTTCTAATACAACTTCTGCGTCTGCGAGTTTATCAATACTGCTGTACGCAGGGATGGTAATTCTTACGTCTTGCTGTAGGTTTTGAAGGGCTTCCGGTAGTGCCTTGGCAACATCTGCCAAGCCACCACTTTTAATGAGGCCTTCAACCTCAGAAGCTACAAACAGAATAGATAAGTTGTTAGTAGCCAACTCGAGCTCCTTTCGGAATAACAACAATGCCCTCCTCAGACACGTGGTAGTGTTTTTTATCTTCTTGAAGATTCACACCAATCTGAGTACCAGGAGCAATATCGGCATCCTTGTCGACAATCACACGACGTAAAACACATCCTTCGCCAATTTTTACGTCACCAAGAAGTATACATTCGCTGATATCGCAAGCAGAAGCAATATTACTGCGAAAACCAAGCACCGACTTTTCGATTCTTGAGCCTCTAACATAGCTGCCATTACACACTAAACTATCGATTATCTGCACACGACCATTATCAGAGTCGGTAAATGTCGCAGGTGGCAATGGTGGGTAGTAGGTGTGCAATGGCCATTTACGGTTGTACAGCGAAAATGGAGCATCTTTTTCTAGCAGATCCATATGCGCTTGCCAGTACGCATCAATAGTTCCGACATCACGCCAGTACACCTCTTCTTTTTCGCCACTGATTTTGTTGGTACTGAAGTCATACACGAACACATCACCTCTAGGGAACATCTTTGGAATGATGTCCTTTCCAAAATCATGTGATGAAGCTTCATTATCCGCATCTTCGACCAACTCTGAGAACAATACCTGAGCTTCAAAAACATAGTTACCCATTGAAACTAAAGCGTAATCAGGGTCCCCAGGAATCGACTTCGGATTTGCTGGTTTTTCTTCAAAGCCAATCATACGACCTTCACTATCCACTTCGATAACCCCAAATTGCGACGCCTCTTTTAGTGGCATGCGCAATGCAGATACCGTCAGAGAAGCCTTCTTTTCTGAGTGGAAGTTCAGCATTTGTTTGATATCCATCTTATAGATATGGTCAGAGCCAAAAATACAAACTTGCTCTGGTTCCTCTAATTCCATAAAACGCAGGTTTTGATAGATCGCGTCCGCCGTCCCTTCGTACCAACGTTTACCAGTACGCATTTGAGCGGGAATAGGATCGATAAAGCGGTCTGTAATGCCGTTGATGTTCCACCCCTTTTTTAAGTGATGGAATAAAGATTGAGATTTAAATTGGGTTAGGACGTAAATGCGCATCAGATCCGCATTAACAAAATTGTTTAGAGCAAAATCGATCAATCGATAACTACCACCAAACGGTACCGAAGGTTTACTGCGAGATTCCGTTAAAGGTCTCAAACGAGAGCCTTCACCGCCAGCAAGAATCATTCCCAAAACACCAGCCATTTGTTGTTCTCCATATCGTTATAGCTTGGATTTGGTACTCGCTTGAATGAGTCAAACTCGGGGAGTCAAGCGAATACATTTAGCAACCGTCTCTGAGTTTCTGTGAACTCTTACAACACGGATAAAAAAGCTACGGCACTTCCAGTATGCAACGTCCACTCTTTCCTTATTTTTTGACGCAAACAATGCACACAGTTGCACTAATTTTTGTAATAAATTATCTAAGCGGGTTCTAAATTACAATTTTTAATACGCCATTCTGTGTACCATACAGCTCTTACGTACTCAAGACGATATCTAGATCACACATGGAAAAGCAAACGATTACATTGTGAAAACAATTTACGAACGGATTCACTACACCGCCGATTTTTTTAGCTCAATGTATAACAAATATGTGAATGCAAAATGAAAGTTACAACGAATATTTTTTACATAAAAAATACATCAGCGACTACGAAATATTGATGCTGGGATCTTCTCGCGTCAGCAAAACTCAGTCAAAGCAGCAAAGATCTATACGAACAACACAATGGCCTTTACGCAAAAACAAAACGCAAAAAAGGCAGCGATATCGCTGCCTTTTTACATCACTTAGATCGTACGTTTTTATGCTTTCGCTTTTTTACGCTTATCAGTGACTTCCCACTTACCGTCAACAAAGAGCGCTGTCCAACCACTTGGCTTACCGTTCTCTTCCGAACGAACGTAGTTCTCTTTTGTTTTGCGACTAAAGCGTACGACTGCAGGACGACCATCAGGATCTTCTTGCGGTGCGGTCGCTAGGTATTTGAACTTCTCAGGTAAACGCTCTTCAAAACGTGCCAGTTCAGCAACCAAAGGAGCACGTGTCTCGCGCGATTTCGGGAAGTTGCTTGCCGCCATAAATAGACCTGAAGCACCATCACGAAGTACGAAATACGCATCTGAGTTTTCACATGGCAACTCGGGGAAATGAACAGGATCTTCTTTCGGTGGCGCGACTTCGCCATTCTTAAGAATCTTACGAGTGTTCTTACACGTTTCGCTCGTACAATCCATGTATTTACCAAAGCGACCGTTCTTAAGCACCATATCAGAGCCACATTTGTCACACTCAACAACTGGACCATCGTAGCCTTTTACTTTGAACTCGCCGTATTCAACAAGGTAGCCTTCACAGTTCGGGTTATTACCACAAACATGCATCTTACGCTTGTCATCAATCAGGTATGCGTCCATCGCTGTTTCACAGATCGGACAACGCTTTTTAGCACGAAGAGCTGCGGTTTCAACGTCTTCTTCTAGAACGTTAATAATACCTTCTTCGTCACCCAAGTTGATGGTTGTCTTACAACGCTCTTTTGGTGGTAACGCGTAACCTGAACAGCCTAAGAACACACCTGTCGAAGCAGTACGGATGCCCATTGGACGGCTACACGTCGGACACTCGATATCCGTCATGACGATGTGGTTTAACTTCATACCGCCTTCTGACTCATCCAGCTCCGCTTTTTCAAGATCGCCAGTAAAATCAGCAAAGAAGTTGTCTAACACAGCTTTCCAGTTCACTTCACCTTCAGCGATTTGGTCCAATTTCTGTTCCATACGCGCAGTAAAGTCGTAGTTCATCAAATCGTTAAAGCTGTCATCAAGGCGGTCAGTAACAATTTCACCCATTTTTTCAGCGTAGAAACGGCGCTGATCAACTTTCACGTAGCCACGATCTTGAATCGTAGAAATGATCGATGCGTAAGTCGACGGACGGCCAATGCCTCGTTTCTCCAGCTCTTTAACCAGTGCTGCTTCAGTGTAGCGCGCAGGTGGCTTTGTAAAGTGCTGTTTAGGGTCAAGTGACTCTAAGCTTAGCTTATCGCCAAGTTGTACCGCTGGAAGGATTGTATCCTCGTTTTTGCCCATTGGACGCTGTACACGAGTCCAGCCGTCAAATTTAAGGATACGGCCTTTCGCTTTAAGCGTGTATTCTGCCGCTTTTACGCTAATGGTTGTTGAATCGTATTCTGCTGGCGTCATTTGACACGCTACAAACTGATTCCAAATCAAAGCATAAAGTTTGTGTGCATCAGCATCGACACCTTGCAGGTCTTCCGCCTTAACACCCACATTTGAAGGACGGATCGCTTCGTGCGCTTCCTGTGCTCCTTCTTTGCTACCGTACGTCAATGGTTTCGCTGGTAGGTACTTATCACCAAACTCAGAACCAATAAAGTCACGTACAGCGTCCACAGCCTCGGCACTTAGGTTAGTCGAGTCAGTACGCATATAAGTGATGTAACCGGCCTCATAGAGGCGCTGAGCTAGCATCATGGTCTTTTTCACGCCGTAGCCCAGACGTGTACTTGCTGCCTGTTGAAGCGTAGAGGTGATGTAAGGTGCTGAGGGCTTGCTCTTTGTAGGGCGGTCTTCACGCTTACATACTTCGTAACTTGCATTCTCAAGTACAGACATCGCTGCTTTGGTTTCTGCCTCATTAACTGGCTTAAACGCAGAACCGTCTTTCTGAGCAACAAGCAGTTTAAAGTCCGCTTTGTCTTTCGTTTTCGTATTCGCATGAATGTCCCAGAATTCTTCTGGTACAAACGCGTTAATCTCACGCTCACGCTCAACTAACAGTTTCACCGCAACAGACTGCACGCGACCAGCAGATAAACCACGAGCCACTTTTTTCCAAAGTAAAGGTGAAACCATAAAACCAACGACACGGTCCATGAAGCGACGTGCTTGTTGGGCATTTACACCATCCATGTTCAGCTCGCCAGGTGTCTGGAAAGCTTGTTGGATCGCGTTTTTCGTAATTTCGTTAAAAACTACACGTTTGTATCGCTCTTCATCGCCACCGATGATCTCACGAAGGTGCCATGCGATTGCTTCTCCTTCGCGGTCCAAATCGGTTGCGAGATAAACGCAATCTGCGTCTTTGGCGAGTTTTTGTAGTTCGTTGACAACTTTTTCTTTGCCTGGAAGGATTTGGTAATTCGCTTCCCAGTCATGATATGGGTTAATCCCCATTTTTTTGATCAACGCTTTGCGGTCTTTCTCTTTTTTAACGCGCGCTTTCTCTTCCGGACTCATCCCTTTAGTTGAGATGGCTGCGGCTTTTTTCTCACCAGTGCTTTGACCGGCCGTAGGCAGATCACGCACATGACCAACACTAGACTTAACAATAAAGTCTTTACCAAGGTACTTATTTATCGTCTTTGCCTTGGCTGGTGACTCCACTATAACGAGTGATTTACCCATAACTGACTCTAACGTCCTTCATAATAATGCGGGTAGAAACCTTGTTTAAAGGCCACCCGCATAATGTTCTATTTCATTGCTTCTTTTTTTACTATTGTGCGAGATGAAAAGAAGATCAACTGCTTTTTTGAAATTCAGATCCGATTGGTTGACAATTCATCGTCTTTATACTTCAAAGAGACAGGGTTCTGAAAGGTATTGAGCGGCATATCTAAACAGGCAAACTTAGCATCCGCTAATCCAATGCAATAAATTTTGTTACCCATCACAAAATAGTTTGGTTCAATGCTCTGCCATCTTCCTCCGCATCATGCTTATACTCTAAAAATTGATCTGTTTAGTCTTACTGAACGATTGACTGAATTAATCATGCAAACCCATTTTAGTTGTAGGTATACTCAGCGTTCTTAACTGAATAGGATGGTAGAAAGAATATGTCTGATAGAACGTTTATCGAAGAGTTCGACCTTCTTTTGATCGCTAACCAAATCATCCAAGAGCACGATGATTACATCGAGGGAATGCGAGCAACAAGTGTAGAAGAAAAAGAAGGTGTTTTAGTTTTTAAAGGTGAATACTTCCTTGATGACAAAGGTTTACCAACTTCAAATACGACTGCAGTATTCAATATGTTCAAATACTTAGCGCATCACCTTTCTAAGGAATTTACGCTGGTTAAATAGTATTGGGAAACAAAAAAGCCAGAGTGTTATTCACTCTGGCTTTCCTGTTTCAGGTCAGAATATTTAGCAGCTTAAAGCCTTAAGTTTGTCGAAGTAGTCAGGGAACGTTTTCGACGTACACTTTGGATCGTTAATCGTCACAGGCGTATCACTAAGTGCCACCAGCGAAAAACACATCGCCATTCGATGATCATCGTAAGTATCAATCGCAGCATGCTTTAACTGAGAGACAGGTTTGACGATGATGTAGTCTTCCCCTTCTTCCACTTCCGCACCAACTTTACGTAACTCAGTCGCCATAGCTGACAAACGGTCTGTTTCTTTTACACGCCAGTTATAAACGTTACGAATAGCGGTAGTGCCTTCGGCAAATAACGCTGTTGTCGCGATGGTCATTGCAGCATCAGGGATATGGTTGTAATCCATATCAATGCCTTTTAATTGACCAACACGTGAAATTACGTAGTCATCACCCCATTCAATTTCTGCACCCATTTTTTCAAGCGCATCAGCAAATTGAATATCACCTTGAATGCTGTTTTTACCGATACCCGTGACTTTAACTTCTCCGCCTTTGATGGCTGCCGCCGCCAAGAAGTAAGAAGCAGAAGACGCGTCACCTTCAACCAAGAAATCACCTGGAGCGATGTATTGCTGACCGGCTGGGATCACAAACTCTTGATAGTCGTTGTTGATCACATCGACTCCAAACTGCTTCATGATATGCAGGGTGATATCGATATAAGGCTTAGAAACCAAATCGCCTTCGATGTTGATGCGAATTTCACCTTCAGCCAATGGCGCAGACATTAAGAAAGCGGTCAAGAACTGACTTGAAATGGACCCATCGATAGAAACTGTACCTGCTTTTAGGCCAGTACCAATTATTTTGAGAGGCGGAAAGTTCTCGTTTTCCATGTACTCAACGTTCGCACCAGCATCTTTCAGTGCCGTGACAAGGTGACCAATTGGACGCTCTTTCATACGAGGTTCGCCCGTCAGTACATACTCCCCTTCTCCAAGACAAAGAGCCGCAGCTAATGGTCGCATCGCAGTGCCAGCATTGCCGAGAAATAATTCTACTGGTTCTGAGACAGAAAACGGACGCCCAAGGCCTTCAACGAGACATTCTGTTTTATCTTCGGAAAGTTGGTATTGAACGCCTAGTTTAGTCAGCGCATTCAGCATATGACGAATATCATCACTGTCGAGGAGATTAGTAAGGCGAGTTCTGCCTTTAGCAAGAGCAGCAAGTAAAAGAGCTCGATTAGAAACGCTTTTAGAGCCAGGAAGGTTCACTTCCCCTTGAATTTTATTGATAGGTTGTAACGTTAGGCTTTCCATTAAAAGTTGATAATCCTTTGTGCCCTCAACATACGATTTTTTATGAGGGCTAAACAATTCTTCGTGAATTCAGACTACCCAAAAAAACACGACAAAACCAGAGTAAATCGGCGCTAATTTATGAATATCCTCAAGCAGCCTAAAGATACAGAATTAAAGGCATTGCCAGCGATGTAAATAAGAGCGAAAGAAGCACGGCGAAACAGCAAACTATTTCGACTTGATTTGACAATAAGCCAGCCCGACTGTACATGCCTGATTAAGCTTCGTTAGGCTAAAACAACCTAGGGTTAATAAGTGATATCAACCCTGACTCCATCATCAAAATATAAAATACGAACTTCATCCCCTCGACTAAATAACATATTTTTATCAACATCTTGGATGACATTAATTAGCTTATCACCCTTCACTTTGATGAGTAGCTCAACTAACTTATATTCAACCGTGTATTGGTAATTACTTTGGTTTTGAGCAACTGCGGCACCTGCAAGCGCACCCACTGCCGTCGCGACTTCTCTTCCCGTACCGCCACCAAATTGATTACCGACTAAACCACCGATAGTGGCACCAAGTAGTGTCTTCCAACCGTTACTTTTCGATTGAACAACCTCTTGTTGAGTAATATAACGGACAGAGTCAATCTTCCCGTAAACTACTTCATTAACTGGCTTGGCAACATTTCTTTCATAGGCTGCGTTGGCGACAAGTGGTAAAAACAGTATGATCCCAAGCCATACTTTTACGATATTTCTTAACCAGGTCATCATAAACTCCTCTGACTCCAATGTTGGTAACGACTTCTTATGGCTATTTATTTAACTGAACTCGATGAAACGTTCAACTTTCCCTCACCCTATAAAGCACTCAGCGACCCCAATGGTTTGCTGGCTTTTGGTGGTGACTTAAACCCCATGAGAATCCTCAATGGTTACTATCAAGGCATTTTCCCTTGGTATGGTCCTGGTGAACCTATTTTATGGTGGAGCCCTTCTCCGCGCGCTGTGTTTGACCCATTGCAGTTTAAGCCATCTAAAAGTCTCAAAAAATTTCAGCGTAAACATAACTATAAAGTAACACTCAATTTCGCGACAGAAGAAGTGATTAGACTATGTTCTTCAACACGCCCTGCAGAGGAAACATGGCTCAACGAGGAAATGCAAACTTCCTACATTGAGTTAGCCAAACTTGGTCACTGTCACTCTGTAGAAGTATGGCATGACAACAACCTGATTGGCGGACTATATGGCATCTGCGTGGGCCAACTTTTTTGCGGGGAGTCGATGTTTAGCCTAAAAGATAACGCATCCAAAATTGCATTGTGGTACTTATGCAACCATTTGGCGTCAAAGCAAGGTCAATTAATCGATTGCCAAGTTATGAATTCTCACTTGGCATCACTTGGCGCATTTGAACTTGAGCGTGACGAATTTATGCAAAAACTACTATCTTTAAGAGAAAAGCAAACACTATTTGATGCCTATCAGCCCCAAGTTTTGCAGGATTCAGTATGAGTACGGATATACAACATATTCGAATAGGGTTGACGAATAATCACCCTTGTAGTTATTTGCCTGAACGGCAAGAGCGGGTTGCGGTGGCACTTGATGAAAGGCTGCATACTGAAGAAAATTACCAGTTGCTCATGGCTAACGGTTTTCGTCGTAGCGGAGATACCATATATAAACCGCATTGCGAGCATTGCACCGCTTGCCAGCCAATTCGAGTCTCGATTCCAGACGTTAGACTATCAAAAAGTCAGAAGAGGCTGCTTAATAAAGCACAGTCTTTACGCTGGGAAATGAAACCTGAAATGGATGAGGAATGGTTTGAGCTTTACAGTCGGTACATCTGCAAACGGCATAGAAACGGCACTATGTACCCACCAAAGCGTGATGAGTTTGCTCGATTTGCTCAAACCAGCTGGCTGACAACGTCGTTTTTACACATTTACGATGAATCAGATCAATTGCTCGCCATTGCAGTGACAGATTTGATGCCACAATGCTCGAGTGCTTTTTATACTTTCTTTGACCCTGACTACGAGTTATCTCTTGGGACATTAGCGGTGCTTTATCAAATTAAATACTGCCAAGAAAACAAACAACAGTGGCTATATTTGGGATATCAGATTGATGAGTGCCCAGCAATGAGCTACAAAACACGCTTTCAACGCCACCAAAGGCTAGTAAATCAGCGTTGGCGAGGGTAGAATACGCCTCAACTTTACATAATTACTATTTAGCGGCAGAATATAGCCCGCTAATATTGCCTAATTTCTAAAGAGGATTAAATGGCTAAAGAAGACGTAATCGAGATGCAAGGCACAGTCCTTGACACTCTACCAAACACTATGTTCCGTGTTGAACTTGAAAACGGTCACGTTGTGACTGCTCACATCTCTGGCAAGATGCGTAAGAACTACATCCGTATCCTAACGGGTGACAAAGTAACTGTAGAGATGACTCCATACGACCTGTCAAAAGGCCGCATCGTCTTCCGCGCTCGTTAATCTCTGATTTTCGGATGCAATAAAAAACGGAGCAAGCTGCTCCGTTTTTTATTGCACAATTTTTTCCGATTTAGTTCAGATAAAAAAACGCACGATTTTCTCGTGCGCTTTTGCGTTTGTTACCGACTAACGATTAATGCATCGCTGTCTCTTTCTCACTTAAGTATTCAAACTCAAGCGTATCGTTGACCAGCGTTACCTTCACTGTACCGCCGTCAACTAAAGATCCAAACAACAGTTCGTTAGCCAAAGGCTTCTTAAGCTGTTCTTGGATAACACGCCCCATTGGGCGAGCCCCCATAGCTTTGTCATAACCTTTATGTGCTAACCAATGGCGAGCGTCTTGCGATACTTCCATTGAAACGCCTCTCGCATCAAGTTGCACTTGCAGTTCAACAATGAACTTATCAACCACTTGATGGATAACGCTTTCATCAAGGCTGTTAAACCAGATAATGTTATCAAGACGGTTACGGAACTCAGGAGTAAACACCTTCTTAATTTCCGCCATTGCATCGTGACTGTTGTCTTGTTGAATCAAACCAATTGATTTCTTCTCGGTTTCCGCCACACCTGCGTTAGTTGTCATAACAAGAATGACATTACGGAAGTCTGCTTTGCGACCATTGTTGTCCGTTAGCGTACCGTTATCCATGACTTGCAACAACAGGTTAAAGATATCAGGGTGCGCTTTTTCAATCTCATCAAGTAATACGACTGAATGTGGGTGCTTAATAACAGCATCAGTTAGCAAACCACCTTGGTCATAACCGACATAACCAGGAGGCGCACCAATCAAGCGACTTACGGAGTGACGCTCACCATACTCAGACATATCAAAACGAAGTAGCTCGATACCTAGAAGCTTAGATAACTGCACCGTCACCTCTGTTTTACCAACCCCTGTTGGGCCTGCAAACAAGAATGAACCAACAGGTTTGTTGTCTACACCTAAACCTGCGCGTGTCAGCTTGATCGCCTCGGATAATGCATCAATCGCATTATCTTGACCGAATACCAACATCTTCATTTTGCTATCTAAGTTTTTCAAAATGTCTTTATCTGAAGAAGAAACCGACTTCTCTGGAATTCGCGCCATTTTGGCAACCATTGATTCGATATCAGCCACTCCGACCGTTTTTTTACGACGGCTTGCAGGAGCAAGACGACTACGAGCACCAGCTTCATCAATGACATCAATGGCCTTATCTGGTAGATGGCGTTCATTAATGTATTTAGCCGACAGTTCTACCGCGGCACGCAGTGCTTTATTGGTATAACGTACTTCATGGTGAGCTTCGTACTTCGGCTTCAAGCCCATCAAGATTTTAGTTGTATCATCCAATGAAGGCTCTACAACGTCTATCTTTTGGAAACGGCGAGACAACGCACGCTCTTTCTCGAAAATGTTGCTGTATTCTTGGTATGTCGTCGAACCAATACAACGCAACTTACCGCTACTTAAAAGAGGCTTAATAAGATTTGCTGCATCGACTTGACCACCAGATGCCGCGCCTGCACCGATGATGGTATGTATTTCATCGATGAACAAAATGGCATCTTCTTCTTTTTCAAGTTGTTTCAAAATCGCCTTGAAGCGCTTTTCAAAATCACCGCGATATTTGGTACCAGCGAGCAAAGAGCCAATATCTAGTGAATAAATCACGCTGTTTTGAATAACCTCAGGGACCTGCCCTTCGACAATTCTCCATGCAAGACCTTCCGCTATGGCTGTTTTACCAACCCCTGCCTCACCCACTAGTAGTGGATTATTCTTGCGGCGTCGACAAAGTACCTGAATAGTGCGCTCTAACTCTTTATCACGTCCAATGAGTGGGTCGATGTTTCCATCTTTAGCGACTTGATTAAGATTCGTCGCAAAGCTTTCTAAGCGTTCTTCAGAATTAGGCTCTTCAACACTTTCTGAGCTAAACGAGTCTGATGATGAATCCTCACCTGCACCTGATGCTTTAGTAATACCGTGGGAGATGAAGTTAACAATATCTAATCGGGAGATGTCATTTTTCTTCAGTAGGTAAGCGGCATGCGACTCTTGCTCACTGAAGATAGCAACAAGCACGTTGGCGCCTGTTACTTCATTACGACCAGACGACTGTACATGAAAGACGGCGCGTTGTAGTACACGTTGAAAACTCAAAGTCGGCTGCGTTTCACGCGTCTCATCACTATCTGGGATAAGAGGCGTAGTTTGATCGATGAAAATATCGAGTTCGTTGCGTAAAGCGTCAAGATCCGCCTTACAAGCTAGAAGGGCTTCCTTAGCTGCATCATTTTCCAACAATGCAAGTAGGAGGTGTTCGACAGTCATAAACTCGTGGCGTTTATCGCGCGCCCGAGCAAATGCACCGTTAAGGCTTGACTCTAGTTCTTTATTTAGCATAAGTACCTCCCGAAAAAACAACTGGGGTTGTTCGAGCAAGTCTTCTTTGTTTACGCTTGCTCCATAGTGCAAAGTAGCGGATGTTCATTTTCCCTTGCGTACATCGTAACTTGCGCTACTTTTGTTTCGGCAATTTCTGCGCTGTATGTGCCGCAGATTGCCTTTCCTTCATAGTGGACCTGAAGCATGATTTGAGTTGCTTTATCAATATCATGTGAGAAAAATCGCTCAAGCACCTCTATGACGAAATCCATAGGTGTATAGTCATCATTATTGAGTACGACATTGTACAGCTTAGGTGGCTGGACTTTCGTACTTTCTCGCTCCAGAAGATCAGAGTCCGGAGTGACCCATTCAAAATTTTTACTCATGGCAATCTAAAGATATCGTATCAAAGGGTTGATGTTTTCGACCTATAAAAACAATCTACCACAAGCATGCAGCGCGGTGTAGTGAGTTATGGCACCGAATTCGATCTTTGATCGATAAAAGTTGCTACCTAATATAGAGACTAATGCACGTCTTGATACGGCGCAAATAAAAGATGCTTGTCGATAAGTTACACATTTTTTCTTATAAAAGAACTTTCTATTTATTGCTCTCGGACTATTGCAAACCACCCCATCATCTTCTATCTGGATCACACTTCCTCATTGAGAATACGGTAATTATCACGAAAACTTCATTTTTTATTCAGTCAGAGGATTCTTCTCCCATAAGCAACACGGACAGTATGGCTTTTTCAGTATGAGCCACTTCATAGGCAAATTGACTAAACTTCTGCGTATATACGAAAAACTGTTTGCAAATTTGTTAATCTCAAAAGTGATTTGTTTTCAATTATGTTTCTGTTTGTTGCTCACTGCTATTGACTGTCGAAATTCATTGACTACAGTGGAAAGTGTCGATGCATAAATCATCATTTTGAAACTTCTCTTCTTTAAGTGGTTTGATGAATGTGACTTATCATTGATTTGACGTTTGTTGGCATTCGCTGACAATGGTAGTACCAAGTTAAAGGTATAACTTGGTTGCAGTAACAACATCAGTAAAAAATGCATGAGGGATGTAAAGCATGGCTACAGGTACAGTAAAGTGGTTTAACAATGCCAAAGGATTTGGGTTTATTTGTTCAGATGAAGAAGAGGGAGATATCTTTGCCCACTACTCAACTATCCAGATGGACGGTTATCGTACACTGAAAGCAGGCCAACAAGTCTCTTACGAGATTGAAAAAGGTCCCAAAGGCTGTCACGCGAGTAGCGTCGTGCCTCTTGAAGGCCAAGCCAAATAATTAGAGCGCTGTCGAAATATAAAAATATTGCTCTCGAAACGCCACGTTGATGTTTTGAAGAGAAAAATAAACCCGCCAAGATAGCGGGTTTCTTACTATTTAGAGCACGTGTTACAAAAGGAACACTTACAACGCACTTATAGGATAGGAAACACGCCGAAAACGACGTGTTTTTTAACACTAACTTACTTGTTAATGATTGCGTTAAAGGTTTCGCTTGGACGCATCAATTTAGAAACCAATGCATCGTCTAGTAAGTAGTAACCTCCTAGCTCACCTTTCACGCCTTGCGCATTATTTAGCTCAGCAACGATCGTTTCTTCCTGCTCTGACAGCGCTTTTGCAATTGGTGCAAATTCAGCAGCAAGATCCGCATCATCCGTTTGCTCTGAAAGCGCTTTCGCCCAGTAAAGTGCAAGATAGAAGTGGCTTCCACGGTTATCTAGCTCACCCACTTTGCGTGACGGAGATTTGTTGGTGTCTAAAAACTCACCGGTCGCTTTGTCTAGTGTATCTGCTAGAACCTGAGCCTTAGGATTGTTTGTCGCTACACTTAAATGCTCTAACGAAGCTGCAAGCGCTAGGAACTCGCCCAAAGAATCCCAACGAAGGTGATTCTCTTTTTCTACTTGTTGAACGTGCTTAGGAGCAGAACCACCAGCGCCTGTTTCAAATAGACCACCACCATTCATCAATGGAACAATAGATAGCATCTTAGCAGACGTACCTAACTCTAGAATTGGGAACAAGTCTGTTAGGTAGTCGCGAAGAACATTACCTGTAACAGAGATAGTATCTAGGCCCGCTTTCATACGCTCTAGTGAGTACTTACAAGCTTCAACAGGAGATAGGATCTTAATCTCTAGACCGTCAGTATCGTGATCTGGTAGGTAGGCGTTTACTTTCTTGATGAGCTCAGCATCGTGCGCACGGTTTTCGTCTAGCCAGAATACAGCTGGAACACCTGTTGCACGTGCGCGAGTCACTGCTAGTTTAACCCAATCTTGGATTGGTGCGTCTTTAACCTGACACATACGGAAGATATCGCCTTCTTCAACCGCTTGCTCTAACAGTACGTTACCTGAAGCATCAACAACGCGAACAGTACCCGCAGCGTCTAGAATGAATGTCTTGTCGTGAGAACCATATTCTTCAGCTTTCTGAGCCATTAGACCAACGTTAGGCACGCTACCCATAGTGGTCGGGTCAAATGCGCCGTGCTCTTTACAGAAATCAATAACCGCTTGGTAAATACCTGCGTAGCTACGATCTGGAATCATCGCTTTGGTGTCTTTTTGTTTACCATCTGGTCCCCACATTTGACCCGAAGAGCGAAGCATTGCTGGCATAGAAGCATCTACAATAATGTCACTTGGTACATGTAAGTTTGTGATACCACGATCAGAGTCAACCATCGCAAGTTCTGGTTGAGTTTGGTAAACCGCTTGAATGGCCGCTTCAATTTCTGATTTTTGCGCTTCAGGTAGAGACTCAATTTTTGAGTAAACATCACCGATGCCATTGTTTACATCAACGCCTAGCTCTTCAAACAGCTTACCGTACTTATCGAAAACGTCTTTGTAGTAAACTTTTACTGCATGGCCGAAAATGACAGGGTCAGAAACTTTCATCATCGTCGCTTTCATATGAAGAGACAGCAGCACGTCTTGCGCTTTCGCTTCTGCAATCTCTTTCTCGAAAAATTCAACCAACGCCTTCTTCTTCATTACTGAAGTATCAATGACTTCTTTATCTAGTAATGGGAACGCAGACTTAAGCTCTTTAACTGTACCATCATTACCGACAAACTCGATTTTGACCTCTGTTGCACCAGAGATAGTTGTAGACTTTTCGCTACCAAAGAAGTCATTGTCTGACATGCTCGCAACATGAGACTTAGATTCTGCTGACCATGCACCCATTGAGTGTGGGTTTTTCTTCGCGTAGTTCTTAACCGAAGTCGGAGCACGACGGTCTGAGTTACCTTCACGAAGTACTGGGTTAACCGCACTACCTTTGATTTTGTCGTAAGCCGCTTTAATCGCTTTCTCTTCGTACGTGCTCGGCTCTTCTGGGTAGTTTGGTAAATCGTAACCTTTCGCCTGAAGCTCTTTAATCGCCGCTTTAAGCTGAGGAACTGAAGCTGAAATGTTAGGTAGCTTGATGATATTTGCTTCTGGAGTTTGAGCTAGTTCACCAAGCTCAGTCAACGCATCGCCAATGCGCTGTTCTTCTTTTAGATGCTCTGGGAAGTTAGCGATAATTCGACCTGCTAGTGAAATATCACGAGTATCTACATTGATGCCAGACGATGCTGTGAATGATTGAATGATTGGTAGTAATGAATAAGTTGCTAGCGCCGGCGCTTCATCAGTGATGGTGTAGATAATTGTAGGTTTTTCTGTAGGCATGAAATTTCCCTATTTTTTAATCAACTTGTTGGCTGATCAACTCAGCGTCTGAGTTGGTTTAATTGACGCATTGCTGCACGTTAGCAGTACATGTCTCCTCACTAACGCCACATGCGGTTCGCACTCTTTGTTGTAGTTTGAAGCTCTAAGCTCTGAATCCATGAGTGCACTGATATAATTAAACAAATAACACGAATTAGTCTATCATTCTGTGCGCGTTTGTTAGTTTTAGGCGCGCAAATCATATCCGATCATGAGAAAACTTAAAACTTTCAAACACAGTTCATTTACATTTTTGCAGGGTAGTTAACATGTCATCTCGTACAGGTCAGGAAAAAGGTCGCAGTCGTAACCAGTCTAAAACGGGCCATTTTAAACACTCAGGAGCTCGCAATGGCTCGAAGACTCGTACTCAACAAGACCGCCGCCCTAATCGTCCAACAAAAAGCCAAAAGCCAAAAGTGGCCCCTAAAGATCGTAAAGTCATTATTTTCAATAAGCCTTACGATACGCTCAGTCAATTTACCGATGGCGATGGTCGCAAAACGTTAGCGGACTATATCCCAATCAAAAATGTCTATGCGGCTGGCCGATTGGACCGAGACAGCGAAGGTTTAATGGTACTCACTAACGATGGCATCTTGCAGGCGAAGCTAACGCAGCCAAAGTCAAAATCACCGAAGACTTATTGGGTTCAAGTCGATGGCGCTCCTCAAGAGCAAGATCTTGAAAAATTGAGAAAGGGAGTAGAGCTAAAAGATGGTATGACTCTACCAGCCGAAGTTGAAGTTATTCCAGAACCACAAGTCTGGGACAGAACTCCTCCGGTTCGTTTTCGCGCAAATATCCCTACCACTTGGTTAGCCATTACCATTATCGAAGGAAGAAATCGTCAGGTGCGTCGCATGACTGCGCACATTGGCTTCCCTACTTTGCGCCTCATTCGTCATTCGATGGGTGATATCGTCCTTAACGACCTAATGCCTGGTGAATGGAGAGAAATCTCTCTCTAATAAGCAGAAAAGATAAAAGCAGGCTTAAAGCCTGCTTTTTAGATTCGTACTTTTTCAGTTAAGCCCTATCTAATGAACTAAGGGATTACTGCTCAGCAAGCCAGTTTTTAAATGCCTCTTTTTCCGCCGGAGACGCTTTCTGGTACATCGTCTTTAATACATCAACCATTGGGCTGTCGTTCGATGCGGCTGTTGAACGGGTATCACTAGTCTCAACTCGAGGCTCGATATCACTTACTGATTGTTGATGCTGATTCACAGTTACATAACTAACGGCAACACTCGCGATACCGCCAGCAATATTGTAGTTGCGAGATTCTTGAGGGTAATTACGACCAATTTGAACACCATCTGACTCTAATACATCTTCGACCAAAGCAATAGGTTGGCCTTTGGTATCCAGTAATTGCCAATCTAGAGGCGAGATGTTGTTTTGCGCTTGACGAAGAGTTTTAAACTCTGGCAGTTCAAACGTTAGCTTTTCGTTTTCAGCATCAAATTTAGCAACGATTACATCACTGTAAACCGTCTTAAGGTTTTCGTTAATTTCGAATGTAGGTTGATATTTGAAGACAATTTGATTCGTTCCGTCAGGTAGTTCGATTGTCTTCTCACTAGAAAAAAGACCACCTTCTAGATCTGGCTTCTCCATGTTGACGGCCAATAACTTCACGTCTTCTGGAACCACTAAAGTCGTTGCAGCGTAGAGGTTTGTACTGGCAAAAATAGACAGTGCCATTGCCACTTTTAATGATAACTGCATAGAATTTTTCATCCTTATCTTCATAGTAAAAGACCCAGCATATAGCTGGGTCTTACAATATCAAACTGGGTATTGATTACCAGTAGAAACGAGCACCAACACCGAAGTTAGTTGCGTCGTCTGTGTCTTTGTTATCGAAGTCAGTACCTTCGAAAGTGTAACCCGCTTCTGCGAATACACGTGCCCATTTAGAGAACTTGTATTCAACACCAGCGTAGAACCAAGAAGAGTCTGCGTCTACTTTACCTGCTTCGTCAGTAGACTGAGCTAGGTACTCGTAACCAGAGTATAGAGTTGTTTTAGGAGCAACAGCGAACATACCAGCTACAACGATGTAGTGTGAATCAACTGTTGATTTACCTAGCTTATCTTCGTTTTCGTTGTAGTAGTACGTAGCACCTAGAGTGTGCTCGTTTAGTGCGTACTCAGCAGTTACTTCAAAAGATAGGTTTTCGTTATCAGTACGCTCTATGTGAGAAACTGTTTGCTCTACACCATTAAGAACTAGTTTTTTCTCTTTAGTTACGTTGATGTCGTTGTTCGCAGTAAGTACACCAGCGTGTAGAGATAGGTCGTTGAAAGATTTACCAACGAATACTTCTAGTACTTCTTCGTTAGAATCTTTTTCGCCTAGCGCGTAACCAGCTTTTAGCCAGAACGCGTCATTTTCGTAAGCGTATTTGATTTGAGAATCGTTGTTCCAAGCGTGACCGTATGCAGTTTCCGCTGCGTTACCACCGAAGAAGTAAGAGTAATCTGCGAAGTATACGTCATCAGCCCAAGTACCTTCTTTACCGAAGCGAAGAGTACCCATATCACCCATATCAAAACCGATGATGTGGCGACGTACGTATACAGAGTCATCTGTACGCTCGCTTGAATCAGCACCTGCGTCGTAGTTGTCACCTAGAGCAACACCGATTTCAACTTCACCCAGAACTTTTAGGCTTTCGTCAACAACGTAAACCGCGTTCACACCAGTACGAGAAGAGCTAGTGTTTAGCTCTGCTGTGTGATCAGTTTTTTCTGTGAATAGAAGAGTTGGACGTAGCTGACCGTAGAAATCTACAGAACCTTCTTCAGATTTGAATACTTCAGCTGCGTTCACTGAAGTTGCAGACGCAACTACAGCTAGTGCTAATAGAGTTTTTTTCATAATTAATCCACTGCCTTTTCTTAGTTCGGGATATCCTTGTCCGGTTCCCTTTTTTTATATGTTTGAGGTAGAGCGTTAACAAAACGTTATACAGCACCTCCTCAAAATCTGGAGCTAAGAGTGCAAAAGATTATTCTGGCTGTCAAATTTTCTAAATACCAATGTAAAAAAAACAAAATAGCATTATAAAACAATAACTTGACAAGTTTACCTTTATTTATTCGACGAACATCTAACCAATCTCCATTATTATATGTAATTTACAAAATTATTAACAAATGGTTTTTTAATCCAATAAGTAAATTTTAAAAAAACAAAAAAAGAATAAAAACCTACAAATCAGACTAAGTTGGAGTTTTATATTTTTCATATAATGAAATTAATTTCATTAAGATAAGGTTCAATATTTTTTTGTGAAGGAGATCTACATTCCTTATAAAAGCATTCCGTTTTGTGAACTACTGTACAACTAGTGATGTGTGCTACTATTCGCCTCCAACGCATTTGAGGCCCGTATGCTGACCAGTAACATTCAAAAATCGATTCGTAATAGCTATCAAAACCTTCAAGATCAACTTGATAACTTTGTGCCTAGAAGAGCACAAAACTACCTTGTTGCAGAGATTGCAAAAACGCTGTGCGGTCAGTATCACAAATCTAACCGAATACTCGTTGCAGAAGCAGGGACTGGAATTGGTAAATCGCTCTCCTATCTAATGGCGACCATTCCCGTGGCTGTACATAACAATAGAAAAGTGGTTATCTCAACGGCGACCGTCGCTCTGCAAGAGCAGCTAATCAATAAAGACCTTCCTCTTTTTCGTCGGATTACCGACCGAGAGTTTTCTTTTATTTTGGCAAAAGGCCGTCAACGCTATTGTTGTGCAGAAAAGCTCGCGACTGCTAGCGGTGCTGATGGTGGCCAGTTAGCCATGTTTGAAACCAAACCTAAGCAAAAAGATATAGAGCTGTTAGAAACAATGCATCGCTCTCTTGCGCAAGGTAAATGGGACGGTGACCGTGATTCTTGGCCTAAACCCATCGACGATAAGCTTTGGCAACTGATTGTCAGTGATAAACACAGTTGCAATAACAGTTTACCAGGCCACCGCGGCTGCCCATTCCAAAAAGCGCGCTCAGAGTTGGATAAAAACGATGTCATCATTGCTAACCACTCTCTCGTCATGGCAGACGTAGATTTAGGTGGCGGCGTGATTTTACCTGAGCCAGAAAATACAATATACGTCTTCGACGAGGCACATCACTTACCTCACGTCGCTCGTGACCATGCTTCAGCATCTGCGAGTTTAAAAGGCGCGGCAGCATGGCTTGAGAAGTTAAATCAGTCGATTAGTAAGTTTTCATCACTCGCAGACGAGAAACGCGTAGCTCGATTTCGCAACGACCTTCAAGACGCGGTTCAGAACTTGATACCGGCACTGACTCAATTGCCCAAACAGTTCGACCCTGCCCAATTTGAAGAGGGTATCTACCGCTTCGAACACGGTGAACTACCTGAGTGGCTAGAGAACCAATCCAAAGAACTAAAACAGTCCAGTAAAAAAGCAAATCAGAGTGTGGCAAAAATTGCCGACCTTATTGCGGAAAGAGTAAAAGACGGGGAGCTTGCGACAAGGTTGGCTGAACCAGCGCTTGCAGAGCTCGGTTTCTACATTCAAAGGTTAGAAAACCTAGCGCAAGTATGGCATTTAATGGCTGAACCAACTCGTGAAAAAGGTGCGCCTTTAGCTCGCTGGTTAGAAACCCACCCCGATCGCGAGGGTGATTTCATTGTGAGTGTTTCGCCACTTGAAATTGGATGGCAACTCGACCAACAGATTTGGAGCAGATGTATTGGCGCCATTTTGGTTTCCGCAACGATGCGTGCATTAAACTCTTTCCATTACTTTTGCCATCAGGTTGGTATTGATGGAAAACCAGAATCAGGCACTCAGTTTTTAGCGCTTGCGTCACCATTCGATTACCAAAACCAGGCAGAATTGCTCATCCCTGCGATGAAATATGAACCACCAGCGCCTCAATTTACTGAATATCTTATCGAGATATTGCCTAAGTACTTGGAAGACAAGAAAGCCAACTTAGTATTATTCTCATCCTATTGGCAGATGAACCAAGTCGCGAAGGCACTCTCTTCGGAGTTCATAAAAAAAGGCTGGGCGTTGCAAGTTCAAGGTGAAAGCTCACGTCAAGAAATTCTAAAAAAACATAAAAAGCTAATAGAATCAAATAAAACCAGCGTCTTATTTGGTACTGGCAGTTTCTCTGAGGGGCTAGACTTACCTGGCGAATTACTTGAAAACTTGGTGATTACAAAAATTCCATTTGGCGTTCCAACCTCCCCTGTTGAGCAGGCTCATTCCGAATACATTGAGAAAAAAGGAGGAAACCCGTTTATGCAAATAACTGTACCAGACGCAAGCAAAAAGCTGATCCAGAGCGTAGGTCGCTTACTGCGTAAAGAGAGAGATTCTGGTAGAGTAACGATTCTTGATCGACGCCTAGTCACTAAGCGATACGGACAAGCCTTAATCGACTCACTACCTCCATTTAAACGTAAAATAGAATATTAGAAGAATCACCATTTATGGAAATGATTGAGCCAACCATGCTGTTGGTGTTGGCGCTTGTCGCTTTTGTCGCTGGATTTATTGATGCAGTTGCCGGTGGTGGTGGCATGCTTACCGTACCTGCTTTACTGTCGCTAGGCTTGCCGCCTCATATTGCACTAGGCACCAATAAACTTGCCGCTACCTTTGCTTCTTCTACTGCGGCATTTACGTACTACAAAAAACGTCTATTCAAGCCTCAATGCTGGAGGCGTGCATTCGTGGCGACACTCGTCGGAGCGACATTAGGTACGCTATTTGTAGATGCGATTAGTACGGATTGGCTGGAAAAAGGATTGCCGCTTGTTATTTTGGCGGCAGCGTTGTATACCGTTTTTCATAAAACGCCCCACTCTGCTCATCAAAGTCCAATACCCGAGCCTTGCCCAAAACTTCATAAAAAACAGTACATACAAGGCTTATCAATCGGATTCTACGACGGACTCGCTGGGCCTGGAACTGGGGCTTTTTGGACAGTAAGTTCAATGGCGCTGTACCGGCTGAATATCTTGCTCGCCTCTGGCTTAGCAAAAGCAATGAACTTTACCAGTAACTTTACCTCTTTGATCACTTTTGCATTCCTCGGACACATCAACTGGGTGCTAGGCTTAACAATGGGAGTATGTTTAATGGCTGGTGCTTTTGTTGGCGCGCACTCCGCTATTAGATTTGGTTCTAAATTCATTCGTCCTGTATTTGTTACTGTCGTCAGCATACTAGCAATTAAATTGGCTTATGACGCATGGTTTGTAGGTTTGTCATGAACATTTCTCAACTCCAGGAAAACCTAGAACAAATGGCGAAGCAAGCCGCTGTTCTTGACCGTCAAAGAGGCGAACATCATGTTCCGCTTTTTGATGAGCGTTTATTTGGTTGCCGCTCTCGCTTACTTACTCCTTGCGTAAAAGAAGCAAAAGCCACGCTGGATGCGATTGTGCGTGAGCAAAATGAAGGTAAGCTCACCGCTTTGCGTGCTGAGTACCTCACTGAACGGTTAGTGGCGCAAATCGGTGCGATTCAACGCGAGATTTCTACCACTAAAATTCGTAAGAATGAAATCAAACATAGCAGCCATTTCCGTAAGCCTATCAACGTGCTTTATCAGGAGCTCGCTCAACACCAAGAGTGGGCAAGACGCTTGCGCGAGATGGTGTTAGAAAAAGAACGTGCTGTCGAAAGCGCTCCTAGTTTTATGCGTGCCGACGCTCAAAAAGTATTACTAGCAACCGAGCAACGTTTAGCGCGTTGTGAAGCAGCACTTCTTAAGCTAGAGAACCAAATTACACATAGGGAAAAACATCAATAATGGCTGATCAACCAACCTCGCCTTTAGATGACGCACCTGAAGAGATCAAACTGGCTGTCGATTTAATCTATTTGCTTGAGAGCAATGAGATAGATCCAGAAGTTGCGCTTAACGCTTTAAAGATCGTGCAAAACGACTTAGAAAACAAATTAAAAGCAAAGTAGCTCAGAGCGTTTCACTCCTTTCACCGAGACTCGTTTTCAGTGCTCTTACACAATGATACTATTCATACAAAAGTACGCCCCAAAAAGGATAAATAATGAAAGTAATCAGCTTTAACATCAATGGACTACGTGCGCGACTGCACCAACTCCAAGCGCTAATCGACAAACACCAACCTGATGTGATTGGTCTTCAGGAAATTAAAGTTCACGATGAAGCATTCCCGATTGAAGCTGTCGAAGCCATGGGCTACAAAGTGTATTTTCATGGTCAAAAAGCACATTACGGCGTAGCAATGCTTTGTAAGCAAGAGCCTCTACACGTACAAAAAGGGTTCCCGACGGATAACGAGGAACATCAAAAGCGCATGATCATGGCAACGTTTTTAAATGAAAACGGCGAAAAGGTCACTGTGCTAAACGGCTATTTCCCTCAAGGGGATAACATCAGCCACGAAACCAAATTCCCATACAAGCGCCAATTCTATAAAGATCTGATGACCTACCTAAACGATCATCACAATAACGACGAGCAATTGATTGTTATGGGTGACATCAACATCAGCCCTATTGATGCAGATATCGGTATCGGCGAGCCAAACCGTAAACGTTGGCTAAAAACAGGTAAATGTTCATTCCAACCTGAAGAGCGCGAATGGTTGAAAACCTTACTAGACTGGGGCTTTGTGGACACCTTCCGTAAGCTATACCCAGAGGTGAACGATCAATTTTCGTGGTTTGACTACCGTTCTCGCGGTTTTGATGATAACCGTGGCCTACGAATTGATGTCATTTTGGCAACCCCTTCTCTAGCGGAAAAGTGTATTGAATCTGGTATCGACTATGAGCTTCGTGGTATCGAGAAGCCTTCAGATCACGCACCAATCTGGTCAACATTTAAGTAATATATTGCAAAGCTATAAGCGAGACTCAACGCTAAGCTTAGTCCAATAAAAAGGGAGACTCAGTCTCCCTTTTCATACAAATTACCAGTTAATCACTGATTCAGCGGCCAAACCGTTTGACCATCAATAGTTATCGGTGTTTGAGCAAATTCGTTCAGACAGTAGCCTGTATTACTACTTGCAAAGTAAGTGAGCGGCATCGGCGGTAGATTCAGCGCCACAACCTGCTGTTTCGCTTTTTCTGTGAACGAGAACCCCCACATATCGAGATAGTTAGTCATATCTCGCTGAGAGATGTAGCTCAGAGCAATAAGCAACCAGTCGTTGTTCGAGATGCTATTTGCTTCTTCCCGAGAGTAGTTGGCAAAACCAATACTCAATCGTCTCTCATCCCAAAGCGCGTCGTCCGATTTTAAGCGGTTAAACTCACGTTCAATCAGGTGCAAGCGCGCCAATAAATGCCAACCATTTTTAAGCACACCTTCATGCTGCGCCGCCATCATCATTTGAATGTAAACACGAGCGCCCCAACTCCAACTGGTTTGATTTTGCGCAGCCATGTATGCGTTTGGATCCGCTTGAGTTCGGCTAGCTTGCAATAATTCAAACTGGCCTTTGAAATCCAAGCTTTGGCAGGTTGAAACTTTTCCCGTATTCTGGAAGAAACGAGACTTACTGTAATACGAGTAGTAATTGGTCGTTGAATGCCCTTCCCAGCCTGAAAATCGGAATCGACCTTTTTCTAAACCATGGCCAAGCTCATGTAAATCACCGTGACCGAGTGGGCTGAATGACCAATAAGCATCGTAAGGGTTACCCGAACAACCATAACCACACGTCGCTTGGTCAGCGTTCATGTGCTTCACTATATCAATATTGGCGATTTCCCAACCTTGGTTTTGGGCGTATTGAATAATTTCAGGCACTTCATCTATGCCCGGCCCTTGGAAACCTGCCAGCACATGCGGGTAGTTGTGAACATATTCTTCTGTTGCAAGCGCCATTTCCGAAGGGGTAGACCACATTTCATCGTTGACCGACTCCAACATTTTGTCGCGCTTTGAGTGTACTTCAAACCCAGGAGTGATCAGCTCAGCCCAATCGAATAAATTGGCTTCTAACTGTTGAATAAAAGCGTCGTTGTCCTTCTCACTTCTCCAAACTGGATGCTGTGCCACATGATTAAATTTCAGTTCAACCGGAACATCATTTTTGTCAAAGTGAACCTGTACTGGACCACCATAAGGAGAAGTCAGCGTGATGGTTTCACCCGGCTTCACTTCATAGCCGAATGAAGTCAGCAGTTTTGGTCGTGTGTATCCATCTTTGCTGAACTCATGAGTTGCACCACTTCTTAAAGTGTTGATGACAATCTTAGTCGCCACATCATTGCTGTCATTACGTTTAACCGTAAAGGTTTCCCCAGGAAGCGCATACACACCAGCCGAACGGAAGTTATGCTTTGATTCCATATTAATCGTTGCACTGATTCTCTTTATTTCAGGGCTAAACTCACTACGGCTGAAGTTCCCCATATTTGGTTGTTTTGGGTTTACGCTTCGGCTGTTGTATTGCACATAATCGGCAAAGTACGACTTTAGGAATTCGGTCGTTTGGGTTGACTGTTTGTCCATCGGGAAGACAACCGTTTGACGATAATGATCAGCCAGCAATACCATGAGTTTTTCGTATTGGTAGCCGTTTTGATTAAACAAATCTACTTTTTGTTCATCAAGCTTTTGCAACCAATGGCGAATGCTGTTTGCCCCTGCATAAAATTGACTGTCCATATTCGCAGTGTCAGGGCAGGATTTGTCATCACACTTTGACAAGTCTACGTTGAAATTTTGAGATTCAAAACGAGACAACAGCGCTTGTTGTGTAATGACAGAGTCCGGCACAACGTTCATCAACGATGAAGGATCCCAGTCGACCAAGCCTAACTTACGCCAATAGTTATCTCCCACATAATCAACATGGAATCTTCCCAAAATGTCTTGGCCAAGATCAGTTAGTCCTCCATCCCAATGCAGGTATAGAACAGGAATTTGGGCTTGTTCAGCGTATTCCAGAGCCTCGAGTACTTGTTTATTGGTATCTCCAGATTGCAGATGCTGTGACAAGATCAATAAGTTTGGAGTATTGGTTTGCAAGCAACTAAGTAGCTTCGAACCATCGCATAGGTTGGCCTCGTTAAACGCCAACTCTTGTGAAACATTGTCTTTCAGCCAATTCCGAGTCGCTTGCTCATCCGGAAAGTAATAAGACTGGTCCATTTGCGCGATGACGACGTTTGAAGTAACTCCGCCCGACAACCAAGTGACCAGATTACTTAACCATTGCGTCATCGCTGCGTTGGAAGAGTCGGGAAAACGTTGTGCCGTTCTAAATGGGTTACTACCTAATAGTGCGTAACGTTGACCATTAGACTTTTCCCCGGCAACGCCAATTGACAGAGCTTGATCTTTGTAACCGCTTGCCATGGCCTTATTGGTCATCAAGATGGTATCGTTGAAGCCATACTGAGGTGCCAAGATCGCAGCATCATGGGTTGGATCCCAATAAAGACCTGAAAGGTTTTTCGCAATTGCAGATTTGATCGTATTCGACTGCATCTTGTGGTCTTCTACAACCTGACGACTTTCTCGAATGAAATCGCTCGGGTCAGAAACGAGCAGTGCATTACCAGTTTCAAGAGCTTGTTGAACTGGAGCTGGCGTTGGTTTTACTTGAGCATTAGGTTGTGATTCTCCCTCTCCCCCACCACATCCTGTGGCTAAGGCGGCAATGCCCAACGATAGAATTGTTTTTTTCATTTTTACTTACTAAACAATGAGTTTATCGAATGTTAATGTAAGTTAATGAATAATAAGAAAGAGTCTTTTACATCGGCTGGAAAAATAGGAATGAAGATAACAAAATTATCAAAAGCAATAGCACCCACTCCGGTGCTATTGCCTCTATTGATAATTAGCTTAAAGGACGTAGATAAGCTAAGAAACGCTTCTCTGCCACTTTGAAACACCACAAAATCATAAACGTCAGTGCCATGTAGAACAGCCCCGCCGTCAGGAAAGACTCAAATGGTGCATAGTAGCGCGAGTTAACTAGACGCGCAGCACCAGTTAAATCCATGATGGTAACGATGCCCGCGACTGCACTTCCGTGCAGCATAAATATGACCTCGTTGGAATAAGCTGGTAATGCTCGACGCAATGCACTCGGCAAGATAATACGTCTGTATGTCATAAACTTACTCATGCCATAGGCTTTAGCAGCTTCCACCTCACCTTTCGGCAAACCATTAATCGCACCACGAATAATTTCTGCGGTGTAAGCCGATGTATTAAGAATAAAAGCGACCAAAGCACAGAACCAAGCGTTCTCCCACAAGGTATCTTTAACAGGGAAAAACTGATCCATACCGTAGTAAATCAAATACAGCTGAACCAATAGCGGCGTTCCACGGAAAAAGTAAATGAATCCCCAAGAAGGTAAGCTTAGAGCGTAATTGGTACTATTGCGTGCCACGGCTAATGGGATAGAGACACACAAGCCAATAACCAACGCTAATCCCACTAACCAAACTGTTGTCCAAAGTCCCTGAAGATAAGTTGGAAAGCTTTCAATAATCAAAGAAAAGTCCATAACTTACCTCGCATGAATACTGAACTTACGCTCAACAAGCTTGAGTAGCCCGGTCGAAACGCTGGTAAAAAATAGAAAGATGAGCGCGACAGCCATGTAAAAGGTGAACGGCATTTTGGTCGTACCTGCTGCCAATGAGCTCATTCTCACCATGTCATCCAGACCAATAATGGAAACTAACGCTGTGGTCTTAAGTAACACTAACCAGTTATTACCAAATCCAGGTAATGCATGACGAATCATCTGAGGAAGTAAGATTCTTCTAAACGATAAAGCAGAGCTCATCCCATAAGCTTTCGCCGCTTCTAATTCACCCTTGTCCACCGCCATGATCGCTCCACGAAAAGTCTCCGCCATGTAGGCGCCAAAGATAAAACCAATCGTGAGTACACCAGCTATAAATGGGCTGACATCAATATAATCAGGTAAGTAAGACGTCCATTCATGGTTTGGATCACTCGAGGCAAACCACTCGTTGAGCGTTTCGTTGATGGAGTAAAGGCTGTTATTTAAAAGTATTTGTCCACCAAAGAAAATTAGCATCATCAGAACCAAATCTGGAATGCCGCGAATGACGGTGGTGTAAAGAGTGGCAATCGCCCTTGCCCATTTGTAAGGTGCTAACTTAGCTAATGCGCCAAGCATGCCTAAGACCATGGCGAGAATGAGTGAAAGCACTGCAACTTCTATTGTTACTAAAGCTCCTTTCAAAATCGAAGCTTCGTATCCTTGTAAATCTAGCATAGGTGAGTTCCTAATCCCTAAACTCAAAAAATCGACCGTTGACTACTTCTAGGAACAAGCCAACGGTCGCTTAATTACGGTTTATTCACCGTACACATCGTAGTTAAAGTATTTACCAGCAATTTCTTGGTAAACACCTTTCTCACGTAGTGAAATAATTGCTGCGTCTAGTTTCTTCGTCAGATCTTTGTCTTGTTTACGAACAGCGATACCCATACCTTCGCCAAACCATTTTGGATCGGTTAACGATGGTCCAACAAACTCATAAGCTTCGCCACCGGCTTTGTTGATCACACCCTCTTCTAGAGCAGACGCATCACCTAAAACGGCAGCAATTCGACCATTTTCTAGATCAAGATACGCTTCATCAAAAGAGCCATAACGCACAATTTCAACATCATCGCCGTAGTTGTCAGTTAAGTACTTGTCATGTGTCGTCGCACGTTGCACGCCAATTTTGACATCTTTAAGATTATCAAAATCTAGACCCGCACCTTTCTTAGCGATAAATTTATTTGGGATTTGTGCGTACTTGCCAGTGAAATCGACTTTTTTCTTGCGCTCTTCAGTGATAGACATTGCTGCGATGATGGCATCGTACTTACGTGCAAGCAGAGAAGGAATAATACCATCCCAATCTTGAGCGACGATTTTGCACTTCACTTGCATCTCTTCACAGAGTGCATTTGCCATGTCTACGTCAAAGCCTTTTATTGAGCCATCAGTTTCCGTCCAGCTAAACGGAGGGTAAGCACCTTCGATACCAAAGCGAACTGTTTTCCATTCTTTCGCTTGGGCAACACCTGATACTGCCGTTGCAGCAATCGTTGCTGCTAATAGCCACTTTTTCATTTCCATACTCCTGTGATTGCTATTTTATTTCGTTTTGTTTGTTGTGTTGGCTTAGGAGGCAATAGTCTGCCGCCTAACAAATATTAGTAAATGGATGAGATAAACTGCTGTAATCGTTCTGAATCCGGGTTTGTAAATAGCTTAGCTGGATTTCCCTGTTCTTCCACTAAGCCTTGATGTAAAAACATCACATGGTTTGATACGTCACGCGCAAACGCCATTTCGTGCGTGACCACCAGCATAGTTCGCCCTTCATCTGCCAAATCTCTCATTACCCCCAGAACTTCTCCTACAAGTTCTGGGTCAAGCGCAGAAGTTGGCTCGTCAAACAACATCACCTCTGGGTCAACTGCTAGCGCACGGGCAATAGCTGCACGTTGCTGCTGGCCGCCAGATAAGTGCCCAGGGTAATAATCCTTACGCTCATACAAGCCTACCTTCTTAAGCAAGACTTCTGCGTTTTCAATCGCTTGAGCTTTTGGCACGCCTAAGACATGAACAGGCGCCTCAATCACGTTTTCTAGTACGGTTAGGTGAGACCAGAGGTTGAAACCTTGGAAAACCATTGCCAGGCGTGAGCGAATACGTTGGACTTGCTTTTCATTAGCAGGAACAGATTCACCTGCTCTGTTGTTCTTCATTTGGATTAATTCACCATTTACCCAAATTTCGCCCGCGGTAGGCGTTTCTAGCAAGTTGATACATCTGAGAAAGGTACTCTTACCTGAGCCGGAAGAGCCAATGATGGAGATAACATCTCCTTTGTGCGCGGCAAGTGAAATGCCTTTTAAAACTTCATTTTGTCCAAATGTTTTGTGCAGGTCTTTTATATCTAGCGCTGGTACATCATTCATGCGCCCTACTCCCTGTGTTTTTGTCACTGCAATTAAGGGACTCCGCCCTCTCTAATTCGGAACAAATTAGCACCGCCCCTTGAAACTTGCAACAAATTATTAACCTAAATAATTCGAATAGAAAGATACGATAGACAAATTAATATGCAATATATAGCAACATATTCTTCAAAAGTTGAATATTAAATATAAAAAAGCCCCTTTCAAAGGGGCTTAATAAATTTACAAAAGTGTTAATTGAAACCTATTCGAGGTCGCAATGAATTAATTAAAACGACTGACTACCAACGAGTTTGAAGTACGTAATGTCACTTCATTTTCTAAGCCTTCTTTTTCAGAAGTAATGATGCCATCTAGGTCTTCATCTAGTTCAGGCTCTGACGCTTCACCATTGGAAAAGAAGCTCATGAAAACTTTAGAATCAATATTACTATCTTCATTCACTACCAAAGCAGTGCGATTAAAATCGTCCGAAGCTGAAACTTTCAAACCGTTAACGGCCGATGTTGGGAAGTTGTAGTAATGCAATTCTGGAACAACAACAGAATCACTATCACTTGTTGTGAAAATGCGATGTGTGACTCTGTAGTCGCCTGAAGTTGCAAAGTAAGCGACACGAGTAAAGCCTTCAGTAGACGATGTTAAGCCCATGTCCAGATCAATCACGGACTCTGCACTTCCTTGCGTTGATACACTTGGTTTTGTGTTCGGCAGGTTATCAATATTTAAGTAAGCACTCGGATCAACGTCAATATCCCATCCGTCAGAGATCGTTTCGTTAAGTAGAGACTCCCAACCATTAACTTGATTCTCTGAGAACGCCATGTAGACCCAAGTTTCTTTATTCGTTGCACTAGGGCGATTATATTCAACGGCCGTTTTATCTAGCTTCAGCGCATCATACGCAAAGCCGTTAGTAATAAAACCAATGTGGAGAGTGTCGTAAGTATAATCAGAAGACGAATAAATGTTTGACGTATTATCCGCTCTGACTAAGGCGATCTCACCAGTCCCCCACGAACCAATACCATACTGGTAAAGCGCTTTGTCGCTTGAACCAGATTCATACTGGAACAACGCCGTAGGCTCACCTTTAAGCCCCATAAGCTCATCGGTAGGCAACATATCAGGGTTAGGTGACGTGAAAACATCGGTTTGCGAGACAAAGTTGTAGTCTCCACCACCTGATTCAGCATTTCGGTAATCTAGGTTAGTAAACTTATTGCTTGCTAAGTTACCGCCAGTAAAGCACTTGTTCAAAGAGTCTCGGTTAAGGGCAAACGTGGCATTACGTAGTTTCTTATCTTGTAAGAATTCTTTTGAAAACGTATTTACGCGAGCTTCTCTACCGTTAAATTCTATTGCTTGAAACGTTACAAAGCCGCCGTCAGGAATATCTTCAAGATAAAACTTAAAGTTATCAGTGGTTGGTTTGATGATGTCTCCGGCTCTTTTGCCATCTGCATCAGAGTAGTAACCGATAACATAGTTAGTCACTTGCTCTTTTGACGCTGCGCTATAGGTTAAAACCGTTTTATCACCGTTTAGCTCAGTTTTGTGGTCATACACCGTACAACCTTTCGCAGTAGCTTCACTTTCAGTCATTGTTGCTGGTATAGCAAAATCAAAAGTAAACGCTGTTTTCGGCGCAGCACCACCGCCGCCACCGCCACCGCCGCCACAACCGACCATTAACCCTGAGATGATTGCCACTAGTGGCAGTACTTTAAGCTGTTTCATGTCTTTTTCCTAAACTGAGCGGCAATGATTAGCCAAAAAATCGTCTTTGCCCTGTAGAAAGCAAGAATAAAGCCAGCTTTATATAATCATCATGAATATTGATATTTACCCTGCATCCCAGAACGATAAGAGCAACAAATTCTAATTTTATGCAACTTGTGTAATGAAATTACACAAGATTTCACCATCTCATTCGCATGCCAGAAACTTTCTGTAGTTTTATTTCACAACCATTCTTAAAGTGATCTAAATCAATCACCCTAAATGGCTATCTTGCTAGACTCCTGCCAAAAGATGAGGATTTTTTTGTGCCTCAACACAATAAGTTATTAGCTATGCTTAGGCACAATGTCGACGTGTAACAAATCTAATAATAGCTAGCATAAGCGTGCCGCAGGATGCGGATTAACACAATTGAATGAAGAATTCATAACTTTTAAATATATGAGGAATCTATGTCAGACGCAGTTAACAAAACGCACTCTGATTCAGATATCGAGACCAAGAGCTACCGTGAGCTTCATCGTCCAGCATCTGAGTTCGCAAGCCGTTCAGACTACCTAGACCACGAACTACAAATTATGAAGCCGCGTCGTTTCGGCTTAAACTTGCCAGGTCGTGACTTCCGTTTTGAACTTGAAGATCTTGTTCCAGCACTTGCCGGTACGATTGGTATTATCGCGATGTACTCTGCGGTAATGATGTCTTGGGCTGAAGGCCTAACTGCCGCATGGGACCATGTTAATCTGGGCAAAGATTTCGCCATCGAAGTTGCCCGTGTAGAAATGCTCATTCCTGCACTTCTTTTCTGTGTACTTGCTTCTGGCTTTATTAACCCTAAAGCCAACCTAGCAGGTAACCACGGCCCAATGATCCCTCTTATTGGTACCATCGCGCTTGCTGGTGCTCACCCTCTTGCATTGGCAATTCTCATTGGTGTGTTTGGTTTAATTCTGAGCCTGTTAAAAGGTGGTTCAAAACTGGTTAACCTCACCTCTGAAGGTACGGCTGGTGGCCTTCTCATCTTCTTGGGTTTAACCGGAACGATGAGCCAAATTAATTCCATTCAAGCTTGGGCTGTTGGTTTGCAATCCGACACAGTTGCCGCAGGTAGTATGGGTTACATCGGTCTAATCGTTCTTGCGGTTACCATTGGCCTGTACGCGTTTCTTGCTAAAGTGAACAAACGCTGGCTAGCAATCCCTGTTTGTGCCTTCACTGGCCTTGCAATCGCACTTGTTCTTGGCGCAGGCTTCGATATTAAATTCGTAACCGAGACGGGTCTTCCAAACCTAAACCCAATCTACTGGTGGGGTTCAACAGAAGAAGGTTGGATGCTTGGTCTTCCTAATATGGAACACTTCATCGCTTCTCTACCATTCGCAATTCTTGCTGTAGCAATGTGGTCTCCTGACTTCTTGGGTCACCGCATCTTCCAAGAAATGAACTACCCACGTAAGAGTGAAAAAGTACTGATGGACGTTGATGACACAATGACAATGTGTTCTGTGCGCCAAATGGTCGGTACCGCTGTCGGTGGTGGTAACATCACATCATCTTGGGGGACTTACATGATCCCTGCAGCAATCGCGAAGCGCCCTATTCCTGGCGGTGCAATCTTACTAGGTTCTCTATGTATTATTGTTGCAATCCTTGGTTTCCCTATGGATGTTGCTGTATGGCCACCAGTTATGCGCGTTGCTCTTCTCGTTGGTGTCTCTCTACCATTGCTTGAAGCAGGCATGCAGATGGTGAAAGACTCAAAAGATTCACAAGCAGCAGGCATCTGTATCTTTGGTTCAGCAGTCGTTAACCCTGTTCTAGCTTGGGCACTAACTATGCTTTTAGATAACAACGGCTTAATTGGTGATAAAGAGCGCGCGTCTCGCTTGTCATTTGTAGACAAGATTGTGATCCCAGTAAGCGTACTTATTATCTGTTTAGTTGCTATGCTTGCAGTTGGTATGCTTGAAGGCCAATATGGCATCCAAGCTTGGCTGTAAAGCTGACAGTTCAGAAAATGTGTGGGTAGCGCTAGTCGCTACCCCATTTTTATCGAGATTTTTGAGGATTTATTGATTTAGTTTAAGGTTTGCAAAAAAATTTTAGTTTAACCTCTAACTGTTGCTTAAAAAGAGAAACGTTAAAACTAGTGACAATATTTATAGTTTTGTAACTCGAACATTTAAATTTAAGACTATAAATATTGTTATTCATAAGAGTGTACTGTTCCCCTCTTTAACTTGGGGATAGCTGGCTCAACGGCGAAGCAGTACGTATTTTTTTCTACTAAAAAGGTAGGTATGTCATGGCAGAGCAATTTGCTAAAGCTTGGGAAGGTTTTGCTGCAGGCGACTGGCAAAACGAAGTAAACGTTCGTGATTTCATTCAGAAGAACTACACTCCGTACGAAGGCGACGAATCTTTCCTAGTTTCTGAAGGTACTGAAGCGACTAACAAGCTTTGGGCTAAGGTAATGGAAGGCATCAAACAAGAGAACGCGACTCACGCTCCTGTTGATTTTGATACTTCAGTTATCTCTACCATCACTGCTCACGATGCAGGCTACATCGAAAAAGACCTAGAAACTATCGTAGGTCTTCAAACTGACGCTCCTCTAAAACGTGCGATCATCCCTAACGGTGGTATCCGTATGGTTGAAGGTTCATGCAAAGCCTACAACCGCGAGCTTGACCCACAAGTTAAGAAAATCTACACAGAATACCGTAAAACTCACAACCAAGGCGTTTTCGACATCTACACTCCACAAATCATGGCGTGTCGTAAGTCTGGCGTATTGACTGGTCTTCCTGATGCATACGGTCGTGGTCGTATCATCGGTGACTACCGTCGTGTTGCTCTATACGGTATTGATTTCCTAATGAAGGATAAATTCGCACAGTTCTCTTCTCTACAAGAGCGTTTCGAGAACGGCGAAGACCTACAAATGACAATGCAGCTTCGTGAAGAGATCGCAGAGCAACACCGTGCTCTAGGTCAAATCAAAGAAATGGCTGCAAAATACGGTTGTGACATTTCTCGTCCTGCTGAAACTGCACAAGAAGCTATCCAGTGGACTTACTTCGGTTACCTAGCTGCTGTTAAATCTCAAAACGGCGCGGCAATGTCTCTAGGCCGTACTTCTACATTCCTAGACATCTTCATCGAGCGCGATATCGCTGCTGGCCGCATCACAGAAGAACAAGCGCAGGAAATGATCGACCACTTCGTAATGAAACTACGTATGGTTCGCTTCCTACGTACTCCTGAGTACGATGATCTATTCTCTGGCGACCCTATCTGGGCAACTGAGTCTATGGGTGGTATGGGTCTTGACGGTCGTACGCTAGTTACTCGTACAAACTTCCGTTTCCTAAACTCACTATACACAATGGGTCCTTCTCCAGAGCCAAACATCACTGTTCTTTGGTCTGAGCAACTACCTGAAGGCTTCAAGAAGTTCTGTGCGAAAGTATCTATCGATACTTCTTCAATCCAGTACGAAAACGACGACCTAATGCGTCCAGACATGAACTCTGACGACTACGCAATCGCATGTTGTGTATCTCCAATGGTTGTTGGTAAGCAAATGCAGTTCTTTGGTGCTCGTGCTAACCTTGCGAAAACTATGCTTTACACCATCAACGGTGGTGTGGATGAGAAGCTAAAAATCCAAGTTGGTCCACAAATGCCGAAGATCGAAGGCGATGTACTGAACTACGATGAGTTGTGGGAGAAAATGGACCACTTCATGGATTGGCTAGCGAAGCAGTACGTGACTGCACTAAACGCTATCCACTTCATGCACGACAAGTACAGCTACGAAGCGGCACTAATGGCTCTACATGACCGTGACGTTAAACGTACTATGGCTTGTGGTATTGCTGGTCTATCTGTTGCGGCTGACTCTCTTTCTGCAATCAAATACGCAAAAGTTAAGCCAATCCGTGACGAAGACGGTCTAGCAATCGACTTCGAAATCGAAGGTGATTACCCTAAATTTGGTAACAACGACCCACGCGTTGATGATATCGCATGTGAACTTGTTTCTGTATTTATGGGCAAAATCCGTAAGCTTAAGACTTACCGTGATGCAATCCCTACTCAGTCAATTCTTACTATCACTTCAAACGTGGTTTACGGTAAGAAAACTGGTAACACACCTGACGGTCGCCGTGCTGGCGCTCCATTTGCTCCAGGTGCTAACCCAATGCACGGTCGCGATGAAAAAGGTGCTGTAGCATCACTAACTTCAGTTGCAAAACTGCCGTTTGCTGACGCACAAGATGGTATCTCTTACACATTCTCTATCGTACCTAATGCACTAGGTAAAGATGAGGGTTCACAACGCGCTAACCTAGCTGGCCTGATGGATGGTTACTTCCACCACGAAGCGGGTATCGAAGGTGGTCAACACCTAAACGTGAACGTTCTTAACCGTGAAACTCTAGAAGACGCAGTTAAGCACCCAGAGAAATACCCTCAGCTAACAATCCGTGTATCTGGTTACGCTGTTCGCTTCAACTCTCTAACTGCAGAGCAACAAGCTGACGTAATCGCGCGTACATTCACTGAGTCTCTATAAGACTATAGCGAAATAACGTTCTAGTAATACAACAAAGGCTGATGCTAAGTAGCATCAGCCTTTTTTTATTTCTTGAATGAAAGTTGTGATATCGCGAAAGACTTTTGCCCGCATTCTTACGTATGATGCGAAAAAAGTTAGCAAATAAAGTCTATGAGATTTAGTAAATTAATTATTCTTACCCTTCTTTCTCCAGTTGCAATAGCATCCACTAAGTCTACGGTTTCTTTTACCATCGACAACGATGGTATTTTTGGCGTCGATCAAGACTATACGAATGGTGTTTTCCTTTCTTACGCGACAGACCAACTGACACAAGAAAGCCAATGGAAATGGCTGAGTCTAGCTAACTCAGAGCACGCCAATATCGATAAAATAGAGTTGGTTCTTGGCCACAAAATGTGGACTCCAAGCGACATTGAAGCCGATTATCCACTAATCAATGATCGCCCATATGCCGGTTACCTACACACCGAAATCAACTACCTTTCCCTAACGAGTGACAAAGCTGTACGGTACAATTTCACCATAGGAGCTACGGGTGAAAGTTCGCTATCAGAAAAGGCGCAAGAAATCGTTCACGGCATAACAGGATCGACGGACCCTCAAGGTTGGGATTACCAGATTGAAGATAAAGTTGCGTTCAGCCTTGGTTACCGCGTATTTAACAAATTGATGCGCAGCGAAGAACAAAAAACACAATGGGAGATTACCAACATTAACGACATCAATGCGGGTAACTTCCGTAGTGATGTCTCTCAAGGCGTCATGTTTCGTTGGGGTACAAACCTAGCGAATAGCATCGGAGCCGCCAATATCAGTGTCGAAAGCCCTTTCTCAGCAAGTATGATCGCTCAGAACACGTCGAGTTGGTTCTTGTTCACCGGGTTTGAAGGTCGTTACCGCTTTAATGACATGACTATCGAAGGAGATCGTCCTGGCATTCCTGAACCGTCAGCGCCATACGACGTCACACTGCAAAATTGGCAAGCAAGTGCCGTCGCGGGGGTATCTTGGTACAACCAAAATTACGGTGCAAGCATCACCTTTACAATTAAAACACCGGATTATGAAGAAGCCCAAACCGATGTTTATGGGACAGGCTCGTTCTCCGTGTTCGCCTTTTTCTAAAAACTGGATTATCCCAGCATCGAAGCCAATCTAGATACTCGGCAAGTTCTCGGGGGAGGTATTAACCACCTCGTGTTCAAGCGTTTATGTAGATTGGCTCCATCTATTTTCTTTCTTCAAATAACCTTGCCTTTAGTACCGACAAAGCTGTTTTAACCCTGCTTTTTGTAATAAAATAACAGCTAGAATTTACTAGTAATGAGAGCAAAAGATGTCAACAGCTGGTCGTATTCACTCATTTGAGTCATGTGGTACCGTAGACGGACCTGGTATTCGATTTATCGTCTTCTTGCAAGGTTGTTTAATGCGCTGTAAGTATTGCCATAACCGCGATACTTGGGACACTCATGATGGCAAAGAAGTCACGGTTGAAGAAATCATTTCCGAAGCGAAAAGTTACCGCCACTTCATGAATGCATCAGGTGGTGGCGTTACTTGTTCTGGCGGCGAAGCGATGCTTCAACCGGAATTCGTACGTGATTTTTTCCGCGCAGCTAAAACCGAAGGCATTCATACATGTCTAGATACTAACGGTTATGTTCGTAAGCACACTGATGTTATCGATGAAGTACTGGATGCAACAGACTTAGTCATGCTTGACATCAAACACATGAAAGACGAAGTGCACCAAGATCTCATCGGTGTATCCAACCGACGCACATTGGACTTTGCTCGTTACTTGCAAAAAATCGGAAAGAAAACATGGATTCGCTATGTCGTCGTGCCTGGTTACACAGATGACCCAGAAGCAGCACACATGCTTGGTGAATTTATTAAAGACATGGATAACATCGAAAAGGTCGAGTTACTTCCTTACCACAAATTAGGGGCTCATAAGTGGGAAGCGTTAGGCTTAGAATACCCACTCGAAGGCGTAAACCCGCCACCGAAAGAAACCATGGATGAAATTCAATCCATTCTTGCTCAATACAACGATAACGTAAAATACTAAGTGAACCGCAAGACTAACCTCTTTAAAATACCAGCTTATTGCTGGTATTTTTTTGATTATATCTAAGCCTTATCAGTGAGTTTCTCTGCGGTCATTTAGGTATAAAAAGAACGATAGAAATGATTGCGTCATGTTCGCATAGGAAGGAAGTAACATGGATTTGTTTAACTTAGGCTCTCTTGTTGTCTCAATTTGGATAGTAGTAGTCTACTGCCTACCAGATTGGAAAAAAGTCGTTTGGCCCAAACTGGAAAAAGAAAAAGGATTTCAGCACCTCGTTTTTGCAACGCTCTTCTTTTTCAGTATTTTATGGACAGCTCAAGCAGGTGTAAAAGAAGGATTACAGATTCATTTTCTTGCACTAACAACGCTGACGATGATGTATGGTTGGCGTATGGCATTTCTAATCAGTATCCCTGCAATGCTGGTCAACCACCTACTACATGATGTGTCATTGTTACTCTTACCCACATCGTTAGTTCTATCTGCCCTAATTCCGATTTTCATTAGTTACTTAGTGTTTCTTCTGAGTTACCACTACTTGCCAAGAAACATTTTTGTTTTCATCTTCGTTGCTGGATTTTTCAATGGCGCGATAACAGGAAGTCTGCACCTCATCATTAACTCTTTTTATCACCTATCAGTTGGTCACTACGATTGGGAAACCATTCAACATAACTACTTTGTTTTTGTGCCGTTGCTCGCCTTTCCAGAAGGTCTATTAAATGGTATGGCACTGGCGGTTTTAACCGTATTCAAGCCAGAGTGGCTGAGAGTATTTTCAGACCGAGACTACATATACAATCATTACCATAAATAAGTGTTTTCAAACTGGTCAAAAGTGACAGTTCTTGCCATTTTTTAGTATTAAATATGTGTTGAGATCATGTTTCACTCATGTCTTAAGCGTTAACCTAAGCACATTAAAAATGTATTAGATATCTAGTGAGGTCACCATGGAAATGTCAAACGCTCAACGTTTGATTCTATCAAACCAATACAACCTTATGTCTCAACTTGATCCAAGTAATGCGGCCAAATACAAACGCTTACAAACGATCGTTGAACGTGGTTATGAACTACAAATGCGAGAGTTGAACAAAGATTTCGGCTGCCTCTCAGAAGCAGAGTGTCGTGAGATCATCGACGTTATGGAGATGTATCATGCGATGCAAGAGTCTTACAACATGCTAGACGATGAAGATCGTAGCAACGTGGATCAACGTCGCTTGAAGTTCTTGGGATTTGATATCGCTTCAGAAGCGCAACAAGTACATTACGTACGTTTTCTCATCGATTCTGAAGGTTTGTACCCTCAGTTTGACAAGGCAGATCATCACTTTAACAGCCAAATGCCGATGCTAGATAAATACCGCCGTATGCTGCAAACTTGGCGTAACTGCCCTCGTCAGTATCATTTATGTGAAAACGAACTAGCGCAAATCTTCAGCGCATAAAATGGTCGTCTAAGAATGAGGAGAGCGCCCGCTCTCCTTGTTATTTACCCTGTCACAAACTTATCTAAGACTTTGCTCTCTTCCTACCTCTTTCACTTACCTTGCTCAATGTAGAACAACGAATCACTGAGACTCTTCTGTCTTTGCCAAATATTTGATTTCTATTGCACCTATTCACGACATAAATTCGTCCTTAATAAAAGAGTGATTCAAATGTCACTTTTACAATAAATTCATAATTGTTAAGCAAAATTGCAAATCCCCGACTAGGCTTAAGTAGAGAAAGGCTGTGATTGAAAAATTCATATCCACCGCTCACCGTTGTAACGAAAAAACCGTCCATAAAGCAAAGTCTTTGGTGTCGCCAATCTTACATTCTGTACGAACCAAATGTGATAACAGGACGTATATTCAAACAACAACGAGCATAACTGTTGGTGGAAAGCCTGAATCAACGTTCGTCGGTAGACTGACTATTAAAGGGGAAAGCGACATGAGTATTTTCGACCACTATCAATCAAGATATGAAGCTGCAAAAGATGAAGAGATGTCGTTACAGGAGTTTTTAGCCCTGTGTAAAGATGACAAAAGCGCTTATGCTAATGCAGCAGAACGCCTACTGATGGCGATTGGTGAACCAGAGATAATCGATACGGCAAAGGATCCGAGACTAAGCCGAATCTTCTCGAATCGTGTTATCTCTCGTTATGAAACCTTTAAAGACTTTTATGGCATGGAAGATGCCATAGAACAAATTGTGTCTTACCTAAAACATGCGGCGCAAGGCCTAGAAGAGCGTAAGCAGATTCTTTACTTACTCGGCCCTGTAGGTGGCGGTAAGTCTTCGCTTGCAGAAAAGCTTAAGGCTCTGATGGAACAGATGCCTATTTATGTTCTTACTGCTAACGGCGAACGCAGCCCAGTGAATGACCATCCGTTCTGCCTATTCAAAGCCACAGAAGATGGCGATATTTTGAAAAAAGAATATGGCATCGAGCACCGTTATCTTCGCTCGATCATGTCTCCTTGGGCCGCTAAACGTCTTCACGAGTTTGGTGGTGATATCACCAAATTTAAAGTAGTGAAAGTACGCCCTTCTATCCTTGACCAAATCGGTATTGCCAAAACTGAACCAGGCGATGAAAACAACCAAGATATCTCATCATTGGTTGGTAAAGTCGATATTCGTAAGCTTGAACACTATTCGCAAGACGATCCAGACGCTTACAGCTACTCCGGTGCGCTGTGTAAAGCAAACCAAGGTTTAATGGAATTCGTTGAGATGTTCAAAGCACCAATCAAAGTGCTTCACCCGCTGTTAACAGCAACGCAAGAAGGCAACTTCAACGGTACAGAAGGCCTTTCTGCGATTCCATTCGACGGTATGATTCTGGCTCACTCAAACGAATCTGAGTGGCAGACCTTCCGTAACAACAAGAACAATGAAGCGTTCTTGGACCGTGTTTATATTGTGAAAGTACCTTACTGTCTACGTGTTTCAGAAGAAGTCAAAATCTACCAAAAACTTCTTGAAAACAGTGAGTTGTCTCAAGCCCCTTGTTCACCAAGCACGCTCGAGACTCTGGCACAATTCAGTATTCTTTCTCGACTTAAAGAGCCTGAAAACTCGTCCATCTTCTCTAAGATGCGCGTATACGACGGTGAAACGCTGAAAGATACGGATCCAAAGGCAAAAAGCTATCAAGAGTATCGTGATTATGCTGGTGTCGATGAAGGCATGAACGGTCTCTCAACACGTTTTGCCTTTAAGATTTTGTCACGCGTATTTAACTTCGACCAAACCGAAGTGGCAGCCAACCCTGTACATCTATTCTATGTGATTGAACAACAGGTTGAGCGCGAACAGTTCCCTGCTGAAACAGCAGAGAAATATCTCGAGTTCTTGAAAGGCTACCTAGTACCTCGATACGTTGAATTTATCGGTAAAGAGATTCAGACCGCTTATCTTGAGTCTTACTCTGAGTACGGCCAAAACATCTTCGACCGATATGTCACCTATGCAGACTTCTGGATTCAAGACCAAGAGTACCGAGATCCAGAAACTGGTCAGCTATTTGATCGCTCTTCACTGAATGCTGAGCTAGAGAAGATCGAAAAAACAGCTGGTATTTCTAACCCGAAAGATTTCCGAAACGAAATCGTTAACTTTGTGCTTCGTGCGAAAGCGAATAACAATGGTCAAAACCCGGTTTGGACCAGCTACGAAAAACTGCGCACAGTAATCGAGAAGAAAATGTTCTCCAATACCGAAGAGCTACTTCCGGTTATCTCATTTAATGCGAAAACCTCTTCTGAAGATCAGAAGAAGCACGACGACTTTGTCGCTCGCATGATGGAAAAAGGCTATACCGAGAAACAGGTTCGCCTACTTTCTGAGTGGTACCTACGAGTACGTAAGTCATCCTAACCCAGTATTGAGTTAGGTCGCTTGTGAAACATGAAGAGGGCTATTTCATGGCGCAATTTATAGACCGAAGGCTCAATGGCAAGAACAAGAGCGCTGTTAATCGACAGCGCTTCTTGAAGCGCCACAAAGAGCAAATAAAAGAGTCGGTAGCAGACGCAGTGAATCGACGCTCGATTACGAATACGGAAACGGGCGAAGACGTCTCTATCCCTCACAAAGACATCAATGAGCCTATATTTCATCAGGGCAAAGGTGGTGTTCGCGAACGAGTTCATCCCGGTAACGACCAATTCATTACTGGTGATAAAATTGAGCGTCCCAAAGGTGGCGGTCAGGGTAGCGGCTCAGGAGAAGGGAACGCCAGTCCAGATGGAGAAGGCCAAGACGAATTTGTATTCCAAATATCAAAAGATGAGTACCTCGATATTTTGTTCGAAGATCTCGAGCTGCCTAATCTAGAAAAAAACCAAATTGCCAAAATCACTGAATGGAAAACACACCGTGCAGGCTTTCAAACTGCCGGTATCCCTTCCAATATCGCCGTAGTACGTTCTCTGCAACAATCTCTTGCGCGCCGTACTGCAATGACTGCTGGTAAGAAACGACTTCTTAAAGAGTTAGAAGACGAACTTGCTCGCATCAAAAATATTGAACCTGCTCAGCAGTTTGAAGAGAACCGCTTGAAGGCTGAAATTGAAGAACTGCGCAAGAAAATCGAAAGCGTGCCGTTCATCGATACCTTCGACTTACGCTTCAAGAACTATGAGAAACGCCCGGTACCATCGAGCCAAGCGGTCATGTTCTGTCTAATGGACGTATCCGGTTCGATGGACCAGGCAACGAAAGACATCGCAAAACGCTTCTATGTTCTTTTGTACTTGTTCTTAACTCGTACCTACGAGAATGTCGAAGTCGTCTTTATCCGCCACCATACCCAAGCGAAGGAAGTGGACGAGCACGAATTTTTCTACTCACAAGAAACCGGGGGTACCATTGTATCTAGCGCACTCAAGTTAATGGATGAAATAGTAAAAGAGCGATACCCGATTGGTCAGTGGAACATATATGCAGCTCAAGCATCCGACGGTGACAACTGGGCAGATGATTCGCCAAGGTGCCGGGATCTATTAGTGAACAAATTACTTCCAAACTGTCAGTACTACTCTTACATAGAGATCACACGGCGCTCGCACCAAACTCTATGGCATGAGTACGAAAAACTCACTGAAGAGTTTCCTAATTTCGCAATGAAAAACATTCGCTCTGTGGAGGATATTTTCCCAGTCTTTCGTGAACTATTCCAAAAAGAAACGGCGTAAGGAGGCTAGCGATGAATACCGCAACGAGAAACCTCTCAGGAGAGGCGCCTAAGAAGCGTAACAGTAAAGTGTTGCCAGATGGACCAGATTGGACATTTGAGCTGTTAGAGCGATACCACAAAGAAATTAAGCGTGTCGCGGAGCATTATCGCCTAGACACTTACCCTAACCAAATAGAAGTGATTACTTCAGAACAGATGATGGATGCCTACTCAAGTATCGGCATGCCAATCAATTACAACCACTGGTCATTTGGTAAAAAATTCATTCAAACAGAGCAGAACTATAAACATGGTCAAATGGGGTTAGCCTACGAGATTGTGATTAACTCCGACCCTTGTATTGCTTATTTGATGGAAGAAAATACGGTAACAATGCAAGCACTCGTTATAGCGCACGCGTGTTACGGCCATAACTCTTTTTTCAAAGGTAATTACCTATTCCAAACGTGGACTGACGCCAGCTCTATTATCGACTATCTGCTGTTCGCCAAAAAGTATTTAGCCGAGTGTGAAGAACGATATGGCGTAAAAGAAGTGGAAAAACTGCTCGACTCTTGTCACGCGTTAATGAACTTTGGTGTAGACCGCTACAAGCGTCCAGAGAAAATCTCAATTACAGAGGAAAAAGCAAGACAAGAAGAACGCGAAGCATACCTACAATCTCAAGTTAATGAGCTTTGGCGCACGGTACCGACAGCCAAGACGAAAGAGGAAGACATTAAAGAGCGATTCCCAAGCGAGCCTCAGGAAAACTTGCTCTACTTCTTCGAAAAACATGCGCCGTTGCTAGAGCCGTGGCAACGTGAAGTTGTTCGGATCGTCCGTAAGATCAGTCAGTATTTTTATCCGCAAAAACAAACGCAAGTTATGAATGAGGGCTGGGCAACGTTCTGGCACTACACCATACTCAACCATCTTTATGATGAGGGCTTGGTGTCTGAAAAATTCATTCTAGAGTTCTTACATAGCCACACCAGTGTCGTGGCTCAGCCGCCTTATAACAGTCCTTACTTTAATGGCATTAACCCCTACGCGTTAGGCTTTGCCATGTTCCGAGATATTAAGCGTATCTGTGAAGAACCAACTGATGAGGACAAAGAGTGGTTTCCAGACCTAGCAGGAACCGACTGGTTAGATGCAGTGCATTTCGCGATGCATAATTTCAAAGATGAAAGCTTTATTAGCCAATACCTTTCTCCGAAATTAATGCGTGATTTCAAGCTGTTTGCGATCAACGATGATGATCATAAGAACTTTATTGAAGTCGCTGCGATACACGATGAGATGGGTTATAAACGCATTAGAGAAACCTTAGCTGCTCAGTATAACTTATCTAATCTTGAGCCAAACATTCAGGTGTTTAATGTCGATGTCCGTGGTGATAGATCGCTTACGTTGCAGTACGTTCCTCACAACCGCATCCCACTTGATGATAGTTACGAAGAAGTTCTAAAGCACGTGTACCGATTATGGGGCTTTGATGTCATTCTCCAAGAAGTGAAAGACACCGGTCACCGAGAAGTGTTAGCAACCTGCCCTAAACGGAACCAATACGACACTAACATTTAACTAATACCGCGATACAAGTAAAACAAAAAGGCTCCTAATTCAGGAGCCTTGTTTATTCTTAAATCTATATGAGCATTTGTTACGCTTGCTTTGCAACAATCGCGCGCACGGCTTCTAGGTCTTCGGGCGTATCAACCCCTGCCGCTGGTGCTTCTTTCGCTACCGCCACATGAATTTTTTCACCGTACCAAAGCACTCGCAGTTGCTCAAGACACTCAATCTGCTCTAATGCACTTGGTGCCCAGTTGACATACGTATTAATGAAACCAGCTCGATAAGCATAAATACCAATATGACGCATTAATGGGTTGGCAATAATTTTGTCTTGTTTAGCAAAGTTATCGCGATCCCAAGGGATGGTTGCTCGACTAAAGTACAACGCATAGCCTTGCTCATCTGCGACAACTTTAACAGCGTTCGGGTTGAACACTTCCTCTTCCGAGTCTATTTCTACAGCTAACGTCGCCATCGGGGCTTCACACCCAGATAAGTTATCAGCAACCTGACGAATGATGGACGGCGGAATCAAAGGCTCATCCCCTTGCACATTAACAATAATGTGGTCTGACGGAATAGCCATCTTTTCAACAACTTCGGCAAGACGCTCCGTACCTGATTCGTGGTGGGGAGAGGTCATACAAACTTTACCACCAAATGACGAAACCGCTTTCGCAACACGCTCGTCATCAGTTGCAACGATGACATCTTCCGCACCCGCTTGTAGCGCTTGTTCATAAACCCACTGAACCATAGGCTTACCACCAATATCCGCTAGCGGTTTACCAGGCAAACGGCTCGATGCGTAGCGCGAAGGGATGACAACCGTAAAAGACATTAGCGTCCCTCATCCATGCTCATAGTGCGAGCTTCAGGCTCTAGCAGAACTGGAATACCCTCTTTGATCGGGTAAGCAAGGCGATCCAATTTGCAGATCAACTCTTGATTATCTTTATCGTACGTCAGCTTACCTTTGCAAACAGGGCAAGCTACAATCTCAAGTAGACGGTGATCCATAAGCCGCTTTAACCTCTTTTATTCTATTTAAAATTTGCTCTGCATCGTTTGATTCAAACTGGGCAGATACAGGCAGATACCACCAATTATCTTGCGCATAATGGCTGCACTTGACGGCATCTTTCTCGGTCATAATCACATTGGTCCCTTGTTGAGCCAATGCTTCTAATTCTTGTTGATCAAAGTCTTGATGGTCAGCAAAACCTTTTGTGACTTTAACATCTGCGTTCATCGAGTTTAGTGTATGAAAAAAACGCGGAGGATGCCCAATGCCCGCAAATGCGACGAGATCTTTCAACTCCGAGACATCCACATGTTGCTTAGTCTTAAGATTAATAGCTTTAGAGGGTGCTAAAGCCATTGCGATTTCGCCCGTATGCGCTTGACCGCCATTGGTGATGATAAAGTCGACTTCTTTAAGTCGCTCAATACCTTCACGTAAAGGACCTAATGGAATCAGGCTTTCATTCCCAAACCGGCGATTCCCATCCACAATCACTAACTCTATATCACGGCCTAACGCATAATGTTGTAATCCATCATCCGTAATTATGATATCCACATCCAAATCTAGCAGTGCTTTCACTGCATTTGAACGCACAGGATCTACCGCAACAGGTGCTCCTGTACGGCGATGAATCAACTTAGGTTCATCGCCACAATGCTTCGCTGGCGTATCTTCTTTTAGCACTAACGGATAGGCAGGAGCCTTTGCCCCATAACCACGAGAAACAACCCCCGGCTTAAAGCCCATTTGCTGTAGTTGCTCAACAAGCCACACAACAACTGGTGTTTTACCATTGCCACCAGCAGTGATATTGCCAACCACAACAACAGGTATAGGCGCATTATAAGCTTGCTTGCGGCCAGTTTGGTATTGCTTTCGCTTTGACTTGCTTATCGCTCCAAATAATAAACTCAGTGGCCACAAAAGCGGCCACAAGAGGTATTTTATTGGATGGTTTTCAAACCAGATTTTTTCAATCACCGCGCTTATTCACCAAACTGAATACGGTGCAATTGTGCATACGCACCATTTTTCTCAATAAGCTCAGCGTGGTTGCCACGTTCAATGATGGCACCATCATCAACCACAAGAATTTCATCGGCTTTCTCGATTGTGGATAAGCGGTGCGCTATTACAAGTACCGTTTTGTCTTTTTGCAGCTCATCAAGTGCAGCTTGAATAGCTCGCTCGGATTCGGTATCCAAAGCCGAAGTTGCCTCATCAAGAATCAGCACTGGAGCATCACGCAATAGAGCTCGCGCAATCGCAACACGTTGGCGTTGACCACCAGACAAGCTAGCACCATTTTCACCAATCATTGTATCAAGTCCATCATCCATTTTGCCGATGAACTCCATCGCATGCGCGAGTGTTGCCGCTTTCTCGATATCACTGCGCTCATATTGGCCATCCGTTGCGTACGCAATATTGTTTGCTATCGTGTCATTAAACAAATGAACATTTTGCGATACTAGTGCAAATTGCTGACGTAAATTCTTTAGCTCGTAATCACGAATATCATGCCCATCTAATGTGATAGAACCACTGTCAACATCATAGAAGCGGTTGAACAAGTTCGCGATGGTACTTTTACCTGAGCCAGAACGGCCAACTAGCGCCACCGTTTTTCCTCTTGGAATATCGAAGCTGACATTTTCCAATGCTGGTTTTTCTGCACCAGTGTAAGTAAAGCTTACGTTTTTAACTGAAACATCGCCATTTGCGCGTTCAACTGTCAACTTACCTTCGTTTTTCTCAGGCTCGAGGTCAATTAACGCGAAGAGCGTTTGGCTCGCGGCCATACCACGTTGGAACTGAGAAGTAACGTTAGTCAGCGCTTTAAGTGGGCGCATCAGACCAAACATTGCAGAGAACACAACAGTAAATGTACCTGGAGTCAGTTGCTCTTTAATCGAATCAATACTTGCTAAATAAAGAACGGCAACAATTGCAAGTGATGCAATCATTTGGATGATAGGGTTAGCCGCCGCTTGAGCCGTCACCAACTTCATGCTTTGTTGACGCATTTGGTTGCTGACTTTTTCAAATCGTTTACGTTCGATGTCTTGGCCGCCATAGCTCAACACAACTTTATGGCCTTTCAGCATCTGCTCTGCTGATGCAGTTACGTTACCCATCATGGTCTGCATATTTTTGGATATTTTTCTAAAACGTTTAGAAACAACACCAATACCCCATGCCACAACGGGAGCAACAGCAAACAGCACTAGCGACAATTGCCAGCTGTTGTAAAACATCAAGACTAACAGACCAATGATACTTGCGCCTTCACGGACAATGCTCACCAACGCTTGGCTAGTTGCCGCTGACACTTGCTCTGAGTCGTAGGTTATACGCGACAATAAATTGCCCGTCTTTTCCTTATCAAAGTAAGACACTGGCATATGCATAAAGTGATTGAACACCATGCGACGGACTTGCATAACTACGTTGCCAGATACCCAGCTCAAACAGTAGGTGGAGACAAATCCACTTATGCCACGGATGAACATCATGGCAAAAATAATCAATGGAAGCGTGCGTAAAAAATCAGATTCAGCGTTCCCAAAACCTTCATCGAGTAGTGGTTTTAGCAGGGAAATCATATAGGTATCTGATATGGCATTAATAACTAATGCAATGACTGCAACGACAAGACCTGACTTATAAAGGCGAATAAATTGCCATAGACGCTTAAACGTCTGCCAAGTCGTTTCATCAGTATTTATCGACATAGAAGTGCTTTATTTTCTTACATTAAGACTCTCATTCTACTCCCTTACGCAGCATCTGCCTATACCAAGGCTCAAATGTATCGCTACGTTTGGTTTCTGAGCGCCAATTATCACGGTGAATAAAGAAGCTTACCTGACCACCCTCACCAGTATCAAGCCAAGTGACGCCAAGTTTTCGGTATGAAGCAACGACACTTTCCGCTGGCATTCCCCATCGATTGTTTTTTGCTAAAGAAGCAACCGCCACACTCGGGCTCACCGCCTCGATAAATCGAGGATTCGATGAACTTTTACTCCCGTGGTGAGGGACTAGCATCACATCGCTTTGTAACTTTCCGGGTTCTCTAAGCAAAATCCACTCGCTAATGGCCTCAATATCACCAGTAAAAAGCATACTAAAGTTAGAAATAGGGTCAGTAAGTCGTAATACACAGGAGTGCGGATTATACGCACGTTGAACAAGTGCAGGAGGCCAGAGCACTTCCATGTTTAATCCTTGCCATTTCCATTGGTCGCCTCTAGTGCAAGGCTCATATTCGATAAAGAATTGACTACTAAGTTTACGCTGTGGAGAAAAGGCATCTTCAATGAAAAAGCGGCCGCCTGCGTGATCATTATCGGAATGGCTTAGAATCAGTGTATCTATGCTTTCATAACCTCGTTGATGCAAAACCGGAGTGACGACCTGCTCTGCGATACTGCCGCTTTGCCATGCTTTACCAGTGTCATACAGCAACACCTTGTCGTCTTTTTCTACAACCACTGCAAGGCCATGACCTACATCTAATACATCGATACGCCAATGCGGTTCATACTCCGCTGCAAACTTGATACTAATAACGATGCCGAGTAACAAATACCACGCGTACTGAGACATGAACCGTTGAAATATTAAGCAAACCACTATCACCATAACCAGCATTGTCATTTCCATGCTAATGGGTTGCCAAGAACCTACTGCGTACTGTATTGACGTGCTCAATGGCTGTAATGACCAGTCCACCAAATGCCACAGAGGCTTCGCTATCATTTCAAGAAACAAAGATGAGAACAGGGCTAGAAACATCAAAGGTACAACGATAAATCCGAACCAAGGAATAAATACCAAGTTGTAGGCTATTGAGGACAAACTAAAACCGGAGAAGAAATGGCCACTAACAGGTACAATTAAAGCGCTCAACATCAATTGAGTAAGCAATAACGCTTTTAATCGCGCTTTCCAACCTCCCCTTTGATGTCGAATCAAATTAATTGCGAACAATACCGCACAAACGGAGAGGTACGATAACCAAAAGCTCATACTGTAGGATGCAAAAGGTTGGACAAGCAGTTGTAGAGATACTGCAAGCAAAAGAACTCGCCAAGAAGTCCAGTGCACCAGAGTATACTTCAGGAGAACGTAAACAACGCATACCGACACTGCTCGCGTAGTAGGCAGAGAGAAATCCGCTAACCAAGCGTAGGCAACAGCGAAGATCAGCCCATATAAGCTAGGTAGCAACTGGTATTGGGGTAATAGATAACGAACGGTACCGCCCACGACTAGCCCAAAAGTAAACGCCATACCAATATGTAAACCAGAAATGGAGACCAAATGCAGTAAACCACTGTCCCTGAGCGCTTGCCAATCTTCCTTAGACAACCAAGAACGATCAGCAAAAACTAACGCACTTATTAACGAGAAATGATGAAGGGAAGACACATCATCAGCGACATCGGCAATAATGGATTGACGCAGAGATACATTAGAACGAACAATCCACTGAGCGTCTTTGTTAACAACCGCTCGGGCGATAATATTTTTACCCATCGCGTGCTTTTCAGCATCAAAGCCAGCTTCGTTGCGTAGACCTGTAATCGGCTTTAACGAGATGGATGTCGTAAACTCACTGTTAACATCGAGTGGAAAAGGCGTAATAAGACGGATTTTAGGTTTAAGAAAAGGTAACAGAGTTTGAGAATTTACCGCTTCTATAGCGACAATACCTTCATAACCGTGACTTATTTGCGTAAAAGGGCTGTCAACTTTACCAATTATGGTAATATTCTCCCCTGCTTGAAAAAGGGCTTGTCTCTGAGACTCCAATACATTGCCGTGGACGATGACAACCATAAAGCCCGCAATTGCGCCTATGCTAATTAAGCCACGACGTAATTTGATTATTGAGCCAGTGGTTATTATTCCCAGCAGCAACCAACGCCAATCTGGTATTGTCGGCCACCAAGCTGACGAGATTACGCTCGCTACAAATAACGCCAAGGTCCAACTTTTTTCTGAGAGAGTCATGCTGTCCTATGCCTAGAAAGCTGATAAAACGCTTCATGCCAGATCATGAATTGATCAAACGCCAAAAAGCATTGAAGGTCTTCGGCAATGTGTTGTACAACCCAAACTTGTGGTGCTTAAACCGCCGCTCGGCATCAGGGGCTTTTGCTGTCGGGTTATTTATGGCTTTTGTTCCGCTGCCGAGCCAAATGATCATGGCCGCTGGTTTGGCCATTATGTTGGGTGTCAATCTGCCCCTCTCCGTCGCTTTGGTATGGATCAGCAATCCTATCACTATGCCTGTGCTATTTTACTTTGCGTACAAGCTAGGTGCTCTAGTGATGCGTCTTCCCCCGCAACCTTTTCACTTTGAACTATCGTGGGAATTCATCATGCAGCAAATGAGCACCATTGGACCTCCATTTCTATTGGGCTGCGCAATTTGTGGGGTTGTATCCGCGATTATTGGCTACTTCGGAATTCGAGGGCTTTGGCGCTACTCCGTGGTACGGAGCTGGCAAAAACGCAAAATAAGATAAGACCTTACTGCGTAAAAATCAGCATTTGAGCTATCAGTTGAGGGGCATCTAACAGTTAGAATGAAACGCGATGTTACTCAAGTCGGATAAATACAAAAAAGGACCGAATTCGGTCCTTTTTGTTTTTCGCATATTGTAAAACAATCAGCTATTTAGAACTCAGTACAGCCGCCGGATTCAACCTTGCGGCACGAGAAGCAGGATACCACGTCGCAAGTAAACTAAGCACTATCGCCGTCACTGACACCAATGCCACATCTGGCCAGTGTAGTTGTGATGGTAAGAAGTCAACAAAGTAAATATCACCCGATAAAAACTGATGACCAATTAAGCTCTCTAACCCTTTAATTAACGGAGTCAGGTTTAACGCCACTAAGACACCGATAACACTGCCGACGAGACTGCCAAATACACCAGAGAATACACCTTGCCAAACAAAGATCCGTTTGATTAGGCTATCTTTTGCTCCCATTGTTCGCAAAATTGCAATTTCCGCCGCTCGGTCTTTCACTGCCATCATCAACGTAGACACAATATTAAAACATGCCACGCCAATCACCAGTACCATCACCAAGTACATAATGGTGCGCACGAGCTGAATATCGCGATACAAAAAACCAAACTTTTGCTGCCAGCTTTTCAAATACACATAAACATCAACCATGCTACCAACCTCGCGAACAATAGAAGGCGCATTGAGAACATCGTCAGTTTTTAGTGAAATGCCAGTGACCCCTTCCCCTAATCTCGCGTATTGCTTAGCATCCGCTAATGGTACTAACGCTAGAGAGTGGTCGATTTGGCCATTCAACGTTAAGAACCCTGACACCTTCACGCGCACACGCTTAGGAGCCTGCACTTTATTTGCGCCGCCTGTTTGCGGAATCATCAACGTAACGTAATCCCCCACGGCGACATTTAGCTCGTTTGCTACACCTCGGCCTAAGATCACTTGCTGCTGACCGGCATAAAAGTTTTGCCAAGCTTCTTGGTCAATAAAATTCGATAAGCTCGACACCGCTTGCTCGAAAGTAGGCTCTACGCCACGAACTTCTATCGCTTTTAGCTTACTGCCTTTTTCTGCCAAGCCCGTAAAACGAACGTACGGTGCTGCCGCAACAACATGTTCATGTTTTAGAGCTTGATTCATCGTTTTGGTGTAGTCATGAAGTGGTCCATTAACACCTTCTAACTCGCCGTGTGGGATCACAGACAACACACGCGATTGCAGCTCGCGCTCAAAGCCATTCATTGCAGACAAACCGATAATGATCACAGCAACGCCAACCGCAATACCAATGGTCGAAGAAAGCGATATGAAAGACACCATCTTGTTGCGCTTTTTCGCTCGACTGAAGCGACCACCAATCATCAAAGCTAAAGAGGTAAACAAAACTAGCCCTCCGCAGATGCTGTATCAGTCACAAAACGATCTACGAGCAAACCATCTTGCATGTGCATTTGACGATCCATTTTTGCTGCCAGCTCTTTGTCATGCGTGACAACCAAAAATGCAATGTTTGACTCTTTATTGAGCTCGCGCATCAAATCATAGATAGACAGTGCCGTATTGTGATCTAAGTTCCCCGTAGGTTCATCAGCCAAGACCAGATCAGGTTTATTCACCAATGCACGCGCAATCGCAACACGCTGACGCTCACCGCCCGATAACTCGGAGGGTCTATGTTGCATCCGATGACTCAAACCAACTTTATCTAACAGCGCTTTAGCCGCCTGTTTTGCATCCGCTACTTTAGCACCGCCAATCATCAGTGGCATCGCCACATTTTCAAGCGCAGTAAAGTCAGCCAACAAGTGATGAAACTGGTATACAAAACCAAGGTGCTTGTTGCGTAATGCCGCCTGTTTGTTCGAGCTCAAAGCTGATAGGTTTTGCCCTAGAAAATCAACTTCACCATGAGTTGCGTCATCTAACGCACCTAAAATATGCAATAAGGTACTTTTTCCCGAACCAGAAGAGCCAACAATAGAAACCAACTCCCCTTTGTCGATATCGAAACTTACGCCTTTCAACACTTCCGTATCTAACGAACCCTCTCGGTAGACTTTACGAATATCACGACATTCTAATAGCTTATTCATAGCGAAGTGCCTCAGCAGGTTTAACAGAAGATGCTCGATAAGAAGGATAAAGCGTAGCAGCAAGGCTAAGAGCAATCGCCAATACCACCACTAAAAGAATTTGCAGTGAATCAATCAAGATGGGTAGATGACCACCAAAGCTGAATAGCGCCACACCAGCAGATTCAAGAATCGCATTTAGATTAAGTGACAAGATCACGCCCGCAGCGCCACCAACAATCGCGCCAATTACACCACTGCTTGCACCTTGCACCATGAAAATGGTCATCACTTGAGATTGAGTCATGCCTTGAGTTTTCAATATTGCGACTTCTGATTGCTTCTCCATTACCACCATGATTAAAGCGGAGATAATATTGAATGCAGCGACACCCACAATTAGACCTAGCATAAGTCCCATCATGTTCTTTTCCATTTTCACCGCTTGGAAAAGCTCACCACGCTGTTCGCGCCAATCACTCCATTCCCATCCATCAGGCATGGGTTGTTCAGCAAAATCCGTCACCATAAATGGGTCAGAGAAAAAGACACGCCAACCAGAAACCGTGTCTTTAGGGAAACGCATCAGCTTAGATGCATCCGTCATGTTCACAATCATTAATTGACCATCAACGTCCGATCCCGTATTGAAAATGCCTGAGACAGTGAAGTTTCGCTGGCTAGGAATACGACCAAGTGGGGTAAACTGCGTCGCGTTGGTCACCATCAAGCGTACTTTATCCCCGATTGAGACCTTTAGTGAACGCGCCAAACTGTGACCCAAAAATACATTGTAGTCACCTGCTTGAAGTGACGATAATCGTCCGGCAATCAAATGGTTGCTAATCGGATCGCCTTTCTTAGGTTCAATACCGATGAGGTAACCAGCCGTCAGCTGTGCAGAACTCTGAATAACAGCCTCTCCTCTAACGATAGGCTCCGGCTGGGATTCACTCGACATCGCTTGAACAAATGGAGGAGCAGACTCGGTCATAGGCGTTTTTCCATCGTGTTGCGAAACAACGGCATGAGGTAGCACACCTAAAATGCGTTCTTTTAACTGCGATTCAAACCCGTTCATCACAGAAAGAACCGTCACCAACGCCATTACACCGATCGTAATACCCGCCGTCGACATATAAGAAACAAATCGGCTGAACCTATCTCCAGAGCGTCCCCGAAGATACCTTAAGCCAATAAACAATGAGATAGGATGATACATATAAGACAAACCAACTGGTTGTTTTGATATAAAGCTTTAGCGGATTATCTTACCTTACTCTTCTCATTAAGAAGACAAGAGAATCGCTAAATTTGTCAACGACATGCAATAAGTCTGTATTTAAGGCAAAAAGTTCAAGGACAAATCGGCTAAACTTGATAACTTCATTCAGTTAGCGATAATCAGTGCCCTATTTCTCTTTGTTTGTTGAGTGAACAGGGAGCGCTCACTGGCAAAAGGATCGACTATATGACAGAGCAAGAATACTTTACCGTCCATCATAACCTCACCATCAACGTCGAAACGTTGAGTGCGGACTTTGCTTTGCCAGATGAAGAAACATTTGTCTCCGAAATTCCAGCACCATTTATTGTCGCCAGTGAATTTAGTCACTTAGATATGTTGGCAGACAACGCGCGTCTAGAGCTGAAAAACAAAGAGTTAAAGCATGTGATCAACTTGCTTGATACGCAAAACGCGAAACTTAACCTCTTGTTGAGCTTTATGCTTTCACAACAAGATGACGCCTCCATTCGCTATCAAACGACGCAGTTTGGTGCTAGTCAACTCAGTTTCCGCTCAGGTACAGCGTTAACTACTCAACAACTCGTTCGTGTTAAACTGTTCCTCGATCACCCTGCTGCGGCGATTTACTGTTACGCTCAAGTAGAAGAATGTGATGCTTCAGAGCAAGATTTCATTATCACGCTTAGATACAAGATGCTCCGAGAATCTGATCAAGATTTACTGATAAAGGCGGCACTGTATCAACAACAAAAACTTTTACGTCAGCGCTCGATGGAGCGAGATAAAAAATAATTCCTATGACAAAAGCAACGATTCTTTCCGTCACCAACCCTTCAGAGCGTGGCGACAAAAAACAGCTAGGTAATTTGCCGGGCGCAGCTCTACCTCTAGCCATTGCAGAGCTAGCCAAGCAGCATTCGAGTCACTCTCTACTCGTTGTGCCTGACCCGCAAATTGCTTTAAAGCTTCAGGCAGAGATTGAGCAATTCACCGACCAAACGGTAAGCCTGTTCCCCGACTGGGAAACGCTGCCTTACGATAACTTTTCTCCGCATCAAGAAATCATCTCTGAACGTATCGCACGCCTATACCAACTACCAAGTCAACGTGATGGCATAACCATCGTCCCGGTCAGTACAGTATTGCAACGCCAATCGCCACGTAATTTTCTGTTGCAACACACTTTAATGGTGAAAACTGGTGATCGAATCTCGCTAGAGAAGTTACGTGTACAACTTGAAAATTCAGGCTACCGCCATGTAGATCAAGTATTTGGGCCAGGTGAATATGCAAGTCGTGGGTCTATTCTGGATCTCTTTCCTATGGGCAGCAATGACCCGTACCGCATCGACTTCTTTGATGATGAAATAGATACCATTCGCACGTTTGATCCAGAGAACCAACGCTCTATCGACGATATTCAGCAAATCCAATTGCTGCCTGCACATGAGTTCCCAACCACTAAAGAAGCGATTGAAGATTTCCGTACACGTTGGCGCACCCAGTTCGACGCACGCCGCGAGCCTGAATCAATCTACATGCAAGTGACCAAAGGCACGTGGCCCGCTGGTATTGAGTATTGGCAGCCGCTGTTTTTTGACCATACCGAGACTTTATTTGAATATTTGCCAGAAGACTCTCAAGTCATCACATATGGTGATATCGAATCTGCGGTCGATACTTTCTTAACCGATGTCGAATATCGATACGACCAGAAAAAAGTTGATCCGCTGCGTCCTCTTTTGACTCCTGAACAGCTTTGGTTGAAAAAAGACGAACTTTTCAGTCAACTAAAACAGCTCCCTATCGCTCAATTGAGCCTAGATAAAGTGGTTAAGCGTGCCGGTCGTCAAAACCTACCAGTACAATCGTTAGCCGAGCTTGGCGTTCAACAACAAAATAAAGAGCCGCTCTCGCGCCTTCGTCAGTTTAGTGAGCAATTCAGCGGCAAAATCGTTTTCTCGGTAGAGTCAGAAGGTCGTCGTGAAGCACTAACGGAGCTGTTGCAAGGCATCAAAGTTCGTCCAGTTGTACATGGCTCACTTTACCAAGCTCTAGACTCGGGTGATCGATTCAGCTTGGTCTTAGGCGCAGCAGAGCATGGTTTCATTCACGAAGAGCTGAACTTCGCTCTGATCTGTGAAAGTGATCTACTCGGTGACCGTGTTATCCAGCGACGCCGCAAAGATAAAAAAGCCGTCAACAGTGACACCGTTATTCGCCACCTTGCCGAACTAAAACCCGGCCAACCTGTGGTTCATATTGATCACGGTATTGGCCGCTACATCGGTTTACAAACACTTGAAGCCGGTGGTATGAAAACGGAATACGTCACCCTTGAGTATCAAAACGATGCCAAGCTCTACGTGCCAGTTTCATCACTGAATCTTATCAGCCGTTATTCTGGCGGCGCTGAAGAGAGTGCGCCACTGCATAAATTAGGTGGTGAAGCGTGGGCAAAAGCACGTCGTAAAGCGGCAGAAAAAGTGCGTGACGTCGCGGCAGAATTGCTGGATGTGTATGCAAAACGAGAATTAAAACCGGGCTTCAAATTTGAGCTAGATCGTGGGCAATACGCAACATTTAAAGCAACATTCCCGTTTGAAGAAACAGATGACCAAGCGATGGCCATCAATGCCGTATTGTCAGACATGTGCCAGGCAAAAGCAATGGATCGCTTAGTATGTGGTGACGTGGGCTTTGGTAAAACGGAAGTCGCTATGCGCGCAGCATTTGTCGCAACGGATAACAGTAAACAGGTCGCTGTACTCGTACCAACAACCTTGCTTGCTCAGCAGCATTTCGAAAACTTCCGTGACCGTTTTGCCAACTTACCAATCCGAGTTGAAGTACTGTCTCGTTTTAAATCTGCCAAAGAACAAAAAGTCATTCTGCAAGACGTTGCCGATGGTAAAGTAGACATTGTCGTTGGTACGCATAAGCTGCTTTCGAGCGACATTAAATTCAAAGATTTAGGTTTGTTGATCGTTGATGAGGAACACCGCTTCGGGGTTCGTCAAAAAGAAAAAGTCAAAGCAATGCGTGCGGATGTGGACATTCTTACCCTCACCGCAACACCAATTCCACGCACACTGAATATGGCAATGAGTGGCATGCGAGACCTGTCGATCATCGCGACACCTCCTGCACGCCGTTTAGCCATTAAAACCTTTGTTCGACAAAAAGAAGAGCCAGTGGTCCGTGAAGCGGTACTGCGTGAAATTATGCGTGGTGGTCAGGTTTACTTCCTGCACAATCAGGTTGAAACCATTGAAAAAACGGCAGAAGACTTACAGAAACTCATCCCAGAGGCACGCATTACCGTGGCTCATGGTCAAATGCGCGAGCGCGAACTTGAGCGAATCATGAATGACTTCTACCATCAGCGCTTTAATGTGTTGGTGTGTACAACCATCATCGAAACCGGTATCGACGTACCAACGGCGAATACCATAATCATGGATCGTGCGGACAATCTTGGCTTGGCGCAGTTGCATCAATTGCGTGGCCGTGTTGGACGTTCGCACCATCAAGCCTATGCTTACTTATTAACGCCACATCCAAAAACCATGACCAAAGATGCCATCAAGCGTCTTGATGCGATTGCTTCACTGGAAGACTTAGGTGCTGGCTTTACGTTAGCAACCCACGATTTAGAAATCCGTGGTGCTGGTGAGCTGCTTGGTGATGAGCAAAGTGGGCAAATTCAATCCGTTGGTTTTACACTTTATATGGAAATGCTGGAACAAGCAGTGCAAGCATTAAAAGAAGGCAAGGAGCCATCTTTGGATGAGCTGCTTCGTGAGCAAACTGAAGTGGAAATGCGAATCCCAGCGCTCTTACCAGATGATTACATTCCGGATGTAAACACACGACTGTCGATGTACAAACGCATTGCGAGTGTCACAAGCAGTGATGAGCTATCAGAGCTAAAAGTGGAACTGATTGATCGCTTTGGTTTGCTTCCAGACGCAACAAAGAACTTACTTGCCGTCTCAGAATTGAAAATTTCGGCTGGTAGTTTAAAAGCGAAAAAGATAGAAGCCCATGATAAAGGTGGATTTATCGAGTTTTACCCTGATGCTGACATAAATCCAGCGTATTTAGTTAAACTGCTGCAATCACAGCCGCAAAAATTTGCAATGGAAGGTCCAACTAAGTTCAAGTTTAGCGTACCATTGGTGGACCGACGTAAACGCATTCAGTTTGTTCAAGACTTACTGAATGATTTTAAACAGAATTTATTACCAACGAGCTAATAGTCGAATGAGAATACTGATCCCGTTATTGCTTCTATGTGTCTCAATGCCCTCTTGGGCACAGCGCCAATTTGATATTGAAGTGATCATTTTCAAGCGAGCAGTCGACGCTGAAAGCACAACAGAATCTTGGCCGAATCAACTGCCAAAAATCGATATGGAAAATGTCGGTAGCCTAGAGAGTGAATCCTACCGCCGCTCTAAAGGCGTGACACTTTTGCCAAGTTCTTCTTTCCGTCTCAACGCACAAGAAGCGGCACTAAATAATCATGCCGGCTTTAAAGTGCTGAAACACGTAGCCTGGCGTCAAGGTGACCGAGGTAAATCTAGCGCCCCAATTTTCCGCATCGTTGGCGGGCGAGATTTCTCTGATTCTTATCAAGCAGATGGCCGCCCAATCAATGGCAATCAAACATTTTCCAGCGACGGTTACAGTGAAGAGACGGTCAATGGTCCTTTATATGAACTAGATGGTCGATTCCAAATATACGTACAGCATTACCTCTTCGCCGAAACAACACTAGATCTGCGCGAACCAAGTGTTAGAGAGGTGCGTTTTGAACCAACCTCAACTGAGCAATTGGCGGATGACTTAGGTGAAGTAGATGGTAACGTCCAAGTCGGTAACTTGGCAGAAATATCGCCGACAGTAACCGAAGAGAAATTCCTGAAGAGTTATCGAATGGATCAAAAACGTCGTATGCGTAGCAGCGAGACTCATTACCTAGATAACCCGTTGATGGGTATGATCATTCAAGTTCGTCGGGTTCGATAAGCACGAGCGGTTCGACAAAGCGCAGCAAAGCTGCGCTTTGTTTTTATCTGCTGTACCTCAGTTATTCCTAACCAACGCAGAGCAAGGAAAATAGCTGCGTTCAAGTATAAATAGACAGCTTTCAATTTACTTACACTCAACATGGAAGTCGTATTAGTTCATGAGTCCAGACTTTGAAATCATTGCGCCCCGCTTAGCGCTCAAGCTCATCCCTGCTGAAGAAGCACATTCACTACAACGATTACTTGCAGAATCCCCTTCGCTGCACCAATGGCTTGACTGGTGTGATAAAAGCGTCACATTGAAAACCGCGCAGGACTTTCTGTTGGCAACCCGTCTTAACTGGGTCAAAACTGAGGCTTTTGGTTTCGGTATCTATGAGCGGCAAAGTAACACTTTGGTTGGAATGGCAGCGGTTAATGAGTTATATCATACGTTTAATATGGCGAGTATTGGTTACTGGGTTGCCGACCGCTATCAACGGCAAGGCTATGCCCAAGAAGCCGTTAAAGCCTTAGCAGAATTCTGCTTCGCAAAGCTAAGTTTAACTCGACTAGAGATTGTTTGTGACCCCGACAACGAAGCTAGCCAAGCCTTAATTGAGTCCGTCGGTGCACAAAAAGAAGCCATCGCCAGAAACCGGTTTATTTTTCAGGGTAAGCCTAAAGATGGCGTTGTGTTCTCACTTTTACCGACAGACCTAACATAAACAAAAAGCCACCGACTTGCGGTGGCTTCTGCATTTTTTAAGATACAACACATCCACACAGAGTGGATTTAAAACCTTAGTGCAGCTTAAGGTTTGGACGCAGCACGCGATTAATGCGGCCAACGAGCATCATCAGACCGGTTTTGAATACACCGTGCAACGCCATTAGGTGCATGCGATACAATGAGATGTAAACGACACGAGCAATACGGCCTTCTACCATCATCGACCCTTTAGTTAGGTTCCCCATCAGACTACCAACGGTTGAGAAGCGACTTAGAGACACTAATGAACCGTGATCTTTATATACATAGTCTTTCAACTCGCGCCCGTTGATCTTCGCGACGATGTTACTAAATGCCTGGCTTGCCATTTGGTGTGCAGCTTGAGCGCGTGGCGGCACGAACGAACCGTCAGACTGGGTGCATTGTGCTAAGTCACCAATAACAAAGATGTCATCATCTCGTGTTGTCTGTAGTGTGTTTTTCACTACAAGCTGATTGATACGGTTCGTTTCTAAGCCAGCGATATCTTTAATAAAGTCTGGAGCTTTGATACCCGCAGCCCAAACCATGATTTGAGCTGGGATCTTCTCACCATCTTTTGTAGTAAGGCCATCTTTTTCAGCTTTAGTCACCATAGTGGCGGTGCGCACGTTTACGCCCAACTTCACCAACTCTTGATGAGCAGCAGAAGAAATACGTGGAGGTAACGCTGGTAAAATACGCTCACCTGCTTCAATCAGATTGACGTTCAACTTGCTAGAATCAAGATCACCGAAGCCATAAGTGCGCAGCTCTTTAACAGCATTATGTAACTCAGCTGATAGTTCAACGCCAGTTGCACCAGCACCAACAATCGCAATATCGACCGTACCGTTACCGTTTTTCGCATGCAGCTTTAGGAACTCGTTGTTCATTTCTGTACGGAAACGGTGTGCTTGCTCAGGGCTGTCTAGGAAAATACAGTTTTCACGAACGCCAGGCGTGTTGAAGTCGTTTGATGTCGAGCCAATCGCCATCACTAGAATGTCGTATTCTAGCTCACGGCTTGGCATAAGAAGTTCACCGTGTTCGTCTTTAAGCTCACTTAAGATGATCACTTTACGTTCACGGTCGATGTCTTGAAGGCTACCCATTTGGAAGTCGAAGCTGTGGTTTTTTGCATGAGCTCGATAGCTCAGTGCATCTACTCCTTCGTCCAAAGAACCTGTAGCAACCTCATGCAATAATGGCTTCCACAAGTGGCTCGCTTTTCGATCGACTAGCGTAATTTGCGCACGGTTTTTGCGACCTAGAGTTCGACCAAGCTTAGTTGCCAACTCAAGACCACCTGCACCGCCGCCTACAACGATAATGCGTGTCACAATGATTTTCCTCTACAAAAATGAATATATGGGGTTCAGCTCGATGCATGACTCACAAATATTTGTGGCATCCATCCAACCGATGAATTCTTGGTTCTTAGAGGTGTCTCAATTACTTGGATTAAAAAACTGCCACTCACCTTGATGCTTTATCTATCAATGACTTGTCAGGGTTTGGCATGTTTATCTGGTACGCATACGACGCCAGAATTTTTTGGGCAAGTTTATTACTCGCTCTCAATTTTTTTTGATATTTATCAAATTATTTTAGTCCGGTTCATTATATAGAGACCAACTTTGAAGGCAACCAAAATCCGTGTAACGAGTACGGATTGACTACTTTTCGACTACTCTACAACAAGGTGTTCGTGCTACATAGGAGGGAAGTAAGAAAACGGTAAGGAGAACACAATATTCAAAGCGTTAAACCAAGAAAATGTGCCTTTCAAAGAGACAGTGGCTCGGCATACTCAAGAGAAGGAATCGCAGCAAAGCAGCCGATAAAAACGCCGCTTTACTGTCTACACTCAACATTAGTAAGTATTTTTAAATGCATTTATCGCTTGTAAATGATGAGAGATTTTTTTGAACTTATGAGACTGAGTTTCATCCCAAATGATTTGATAGTGTTTTTCTAACTCAGCTGCCGTTTTCGAATTGTCATGCACTTCATCATCTTTAGAGAGAATCACTAAGCAGTGCGCTTGATTTTTCGCCCGGAACTGATCAACACATTTTGTTGCGATATCTTCATACTCTTCTGGGCGATCGATTCGACCAGCCATCGTTTTTTCTGGGTGCAAGTTCGGGTTGAACATCACTTGCTTGATACCGCATAGAAAACCAATTCGCTCAGACCAGTAACCACCTAAACCAACCCCACAGATTAACGGGTTTGGGTCATCAGATTGATCGATAACTTTAGACACTTCTTTTAACAAGTGTTGCATGTCGTGCTTTGGGTGAAGGGTGCTGTAATTGATAAAACGAACGTCGTCGTCGATAAATTGCAGTTGAAGAACTTTTTCGTGGTTGCCCGGGCTTGTACTGTCAAAGCCGTGTAAGTAAATAATCATGTGTACCTCTCCCTGTGTGTATCTGGTACTTTTATTAAAACTACCACTATTTCCTTACTGTTAAAGGGGAAAATATTACGAGTTCTCAAAACAGTGATCTTCCATACACAATGAGCCTTTCAACTCATACGCACTGTTTAAGTATTGTTCAGTTCCCCACAATTTATAGGCAAGTAGATACCAGAGCATCGCCATCACCAAGGTTCTTGGTTGCCAAGCGTGTACACCTCTCAGCCAAAGAGACACATCTTCGATACCTCGAATTTGGCAATACTGCTTTACCGCTTCTTCCACAGGCGCATTCGCGACCTGAATAGTTAAGGTCAAATCTAGCCTAGGGTCAGAAATCCCGGCATACTCCCAATCAATGACTTTCACCCCACTCTCCCCTCGCACTAGGTTGTAACACCCCAGATCGAAGTGACATAGGGCAAGCGGAACAGGTGCAACGTTCGGTTCCGTACGCCACTTCATGTACAAAGCCTCAAACTCCGTACCCACATACTGACCATCAAGCTCAAGCCAATAATGATCGATGCGAGAAATATATGAAAATGGAACCAAAGGAATTGCGCTTATCGGATATTGATGAATCTTCGCCGCAATGGATAATAAATTGCTTAGTGCTAAGCCTGACTCCGTCAGAGCCTCTCCTTCTATCCATTCCACCAGCAACCCTTGCTCATGAATAAAAACTGGCTTGGGGCCAATTTCCAATGAAGAGACTGCATTCAGCACTTGATATTCACTGTGACGAGAAATTGAAAAAGCCTTGCAGACATGACTGGTCGGTCGCCAGATGTATGCAAGGCCTTGAGAAGATTCCAACCGCCAACAACGGTTGGTGAGCCCCCCGGTAACAGTTTGTACTTTTACCGGAGGCTCCGTAAAGAAGCCATCGAGAGCGTTAAGACTCGGATCTAACTGTTTTGCTTGTTGCCAAGAAAACCATGCCATTGATGACTTCTCCACCCTGTTCGATTAAAGACCGAATAGGCTCTTAGATTGCGCTTTACGAATTTCAGTTTCATCCGCCCACTCAATCAAACCTGTTTCTAGGTCCATTAGGCGCATGGTCATCTTGTAGTATACATCTTTATCGCTACCTGCATTTTTCACAATGCTAGATAGGTTGCCGTAAAGCATGTATTGAGCACCAACCATTTTACCAAATTGGATCGCTGTGCTTTGGTTAACAAGCTCATCCGTGTTTTGGAAGTTAAGTTGTTCACGCACAGACTCAACACGATCCATATCAACAAAGCGGAACTTACCTGAGTTCAACATCTTAGTAGAGATCGTGTCAGTAATGGATTCAGTGTCAATATGTTCACTGGTTTTGTTCTTAATTCGCTCAACAAAAACGATAGGACGTTGGTCACGAGTAATTGCTGCTACAGAGCCCGACATCATCATGCTATCCACCATTTCAGCCGCGATTTTTTGTAAATCTGTTGAGCCAAAATCGATAGTCGTGGTTTCTGTTGCTTGCGCATCGCCGTAAGAGACTTTGTTAGAACAGCCACCTAAAATAACGGCAAGACCTAAAAGAGCAATAATACTTTTTTTCATGAGAGTTCCTTAGTTTTTCAATACCAGCGCATCGTTAGCGCGGCAGCTTCGGCAGAGCCGTTAAGATTAATCGTCTTGTGCTTCTCTAATTTGCACACGGAATTTTGTGCCATTTGGATTCACAGTAACTTCAGATAACGTGACTTGCTCAAATCCTCGCACAATCATTTTTCGCCACGGACCAGGTTTGGTATTCACTTCTAAACCATTGTTGTCATACCAATAAAATCGGTAAAGAATGTGCTGATCACCTTTGTAATTGCTACTCAGCTGCACGACTCCTCGTGGGCGATCATCAACGTAAGTGGTGGTGATGTTGTCAACTAATAAGCGACTACCTAAAACGTTATCATTAAAAAATACTTTTTGCGTTTGGCCATCAATTCGAATACCAGCCGTGTTTTCGGCGCATCCAACTAAACCAATAGCCATTGCTAAACAAACAAGCCATGCTTTCATTACAGTCTCCCTAGCTGTTTATGCCACACGGTTGAGTGTGCTCCCTGACGAGATACCCATACCAATGTAGTCTGCTGTGCAGGCACTTCAAACTGATAGGTTTGATCACCCAAGTTTAAACTTTGTGTTCCCGGTTTCACGATTTTTGAAGCCGTTTTCACTTGCGCTGGCAATGTTTGCCAACTTCTCGTATCTGGCTGTTCGGTCAATGTGTTCCATACATTGAAAAGTATGTTGCCCACATCATCGCCTTTTTTCGCCGCCTCTTTTCGGATTCGATCCTTTGCCCAAACACGAAGAGCTTGACGGATCACTATTGTAGTAAGACGTTCATTAAGATCGTTTTGCGCCATCGCATTAACATCAGTCAGCGTACTGGAAGGCAATACCTGACCATTTAAAACAACATCGCTAAAACGTTGAGCACCTCGGTTCTGATAATAAGGAAGCGCCAACGAATAAATCGCGCCATTATCGCGACTGTCGTAAATTGGTAAATCAATACGCCACCCTTTCATCGCCTCAACAACACCCTGCTCATCAATAACGATGACTCGCCCTTGTGACTGAGTTAATCCAGAAGGTGCTTTACCATACCGCTTCTCTAGCATACGCAAGTCTTCACGCATGCCCAGCTTCTTAGCAGCGTATAAGGTGCTTTCCACAACTTGCTTGTTGTCTGGCATTACAGCGAGTGCTCGTCGGTAATCAACATAAGCACTGTTTAAGTCTCGCGACGCTTCATATAACAAGCCAGAAAGATAGAACAGATAACCATTTTGTACCGCGCTTAGTTTTTTACCAGCATCAGGGTAGTTCGCTAACACACTGCCTAAATTGGCAGACATGCCTTGCTTGTTAAGGTCTTTCTCTGCTGCTTTTAGCTCTTTTTCACGCGCCTTTCTTGCTGCTTCCTGAACTTGATTAGCTCGACGCACTTCAACTAGTGCCCCTTCTAAATCGTTTTTCTGTAAGTAATTTAGTCCTAGATACAGGTGCAAAAAGCCAAGTTCGTAATCGGCGGGATGATAATCTTGGAGATTGTCGTTCACTGCGAGAGAGCCGACGCTCGTTGCCGTGTCTGACACAGATATCGTCGCTCGATCTTGTTGAACACGTACGGCACGATCGCTGCTTTCTAGCGCATTCAAACTTGTTGGGTAATCTTCAGCAAGAAAAGAGATGCGACCTTTTTCAAAATTGCCAAGTATCTCGCCACCCACTTCACTTGATTGAAGTTGTTTTGCTTTGGCATATTCCCCTGCAACAACGGCTTGATAAACTTCTTGATTCTGGTTGCTGTAATGACTAAACAGATTGCCCGCAGATAAATTCGCGCAGCCAGAGGCCATTAAAGCCCAGCTCATCAGCCCTAACAGCTTTACACCTAGTTTCACATTTATCTCCACAAATGTGTCATTCGACAGGAAAAAGAAGTGGGTGAATCGCCACCCACTTTTAAAAGCTTAGCTCAATACCATTGGACCTAGAGGGCGGCCGCCTAGTAGGTGCATGTGAATATGGTAAACCTCTTGGCCACCATGTGGATTACAATTAACGATCAGGCGATAGCCGTCTTCAGCAATACCTTCTTCTTTCGCCAACTTTCTAGCAACAGTGAACAAACGCCCCATCATTGCTTCATCTTCAGCTTCTACATCATTCGTTGTTGGGATCAGTTTATTCGGAATAATGAGAATATGGCTTGGTGTGCGAGGGTTAATGTCGCGAAACGCAGTCACCAAATCATCTTGATAAAGGATATCGGCAGGGATTTCCTTGCGAATAATTTTACTAAAGATCGTTTCTTCCGCCATGAGGACTCCATTTTATAAACGTAATTAGACCCCAATTAGTATGCGCCAACCAAAAGCGGAGCTCAATAAAAACAGTGTTCACTTAACATTATTAATCAAATGCTAATTAACGAAGCTTTTTTTGTCGTGTGCGTCATAAAATGCGCATCACAAACTGAATACAATCCAATGAATTTTGTTACTTTTTTAAGACAATTATTATTTTTATACCCAAGTAAATTCAAAAATACTTGGGTAGCTTGTCTATTTTTGGGAGAGGAAGCTCACTTATGCGAGGTTCAGTTATTAAAAGGATGTATGCCGGCTTTGCACTGATCATCATCCTATTTGCCGTCACAATTGCCATTATGATGGGAGGAATGAGTGATATTCACGGAAAATTTGGCACGGTTTCTAAATCATCCCTACCGTTGGTATCGTTATCTAATCAAACCAGTGTTGAGCTGCTTTCTGCCGACAAATCATTTAAAGACTTCCTGACGACAGAGAATAAACAACGCATGGATGAAATGCGTCAGGAATTTGCTAGATCTCAACAACGCTTCGAATCCACATTGGCTCAACTGAAAATCGCAAGCCAAATCTACCCTTCTCTTGCCGAACCGTTTTCACAGTTAAAAACGTTAGAGCAGAGCTATTTTACAGAAGCTCTAGAGGCCATGGACAACTACGAAGCAATGTTCGCGGCTCAAGAAGAAGTGCAAAAATCCTCACGCCGCTTCCAAAAACTGAATACCGAACTTTCGGTTGGTCTTAAAGAATATGTGGCAGATCAAACCAGCATTTCTGTCAAAGTCATGGCAAAGAGCTACTTTATCAAGTTAAAAGATGCCGAAGTAATTACCTCTGATGCCCTCGCCAGTTCCAACCCTGAGTTTGTTACGCAAGCCGTAGCTAAAAACCGCAAAGCAGTAACGCACTTGAATTACGCATTCCGCGGGTTGGTGACTCAACTTCCTGAGCTAGAAAAAGCTTTTGGCGAATCTGTAGAGCAATTTACTCGTGACGTTGGTATGCGTGGCGGTGTGCTAGACCAACATAATAATTACCTCAATGCCCGCGCCGCTTTGTATAACAATATCGCCAACCTAGCAAATAAAGTGGATTCAACCATGGCGATTCTTGAGCAATTCACGACAACCGCAACAGATAAGCTCAATGAATCATTGGCAGACGCAGGTGACATATATTCGGCGGGTGTAACGAAAGCCATCATCATTGGCGTTATTGTCGTTTTACTCGCGACAGCTATTGGCTACCACATCGCACAAAGCGTTCGCGAACCGTTGACTCGTATTCTAAAAGTGTTAGAAAGCCTGACTGAAGGTGATATGACACAGCGTATCGACATTCGCTATAACAACGAATTCAGCCGTGTGAGTGGACACATTAACTCACTCGCCGACAACCTTCACGAGATCTTGGTGAAACTCAACGAAGCGTCAGAAAACCTATCGTCAACCGCGACAACCAACGAACGCACCTCTTCGCAAGCACAAATTAAATTGAGCTCTCAACGCGAACAAACGGCAAACGTCGCTACTGCGATGACTGAAATGTCTCATTCAGTGCAAGAAGTCGCGCAAAGTGCGCAAGGCTCGCTAGAAATGGTGCAACGCGTCGAATCTGCCTCTGAAGAAGGCAGAAATGTTATGAGCAGTAACATCTCAACCATTAATCAACTAGAAACACGTTTGAACGAATCGGTTTCCGCAGTTTCTGAGCTACAAAAGATGAGTGGTCAAATTGGATCTATCCTTGATGTGATCCGCAACATTGCGGAGCAAACCAACCTACTGGCATTGAACGCGGCAATTGAAGCGGCTCGCGCTGGTGAACAAGGTCGCGGCTTCGCGGTAGTGGCAGATGAAGTACGAGTACTCGCATCAAGAACGACTCAATCAACCACTGAAATTGAATCTATGATCAGTAATCTGCAATCTAGCTCACAATCGGCAAACCAAGTAATACAAAGCTGTATGAGCGATATGGAGATGTCGGTTGAGCAAGCGTCAAAAGCGAACAGCTCAATGGAAGAGATCCAGGCGCTAATCATCGAAATCAGCCAAATGAGTACGCACATTTCACAAGCAGCAGCAGAGCAAAGTGAAACATCAACAGACATTGCTCGCAGCATCGAAGATATCAACAGCATCGCCGATGAAAGTTTCCAAGCCATGTCGAATATCGCACAAACCAGTGAATCACTGACCCACTTGGCTCATCAGCAAAATGAATTGGTCCACCGATTTAAGTTATAAATACTTTATAATTAAGAGCATTAATTAGTGCAATCAACTGTATAAGGGCGACTTTTTGTTAAGTCGCCCTTGTTTTTTGTCGGCCATGTCTACATATGATTAATAAGGCCAGCTCATCCCCTTGCACAACTCTTTTCGAGCGGCCTCATAAAAAGGAAAATCTATGGCTGTTCATGTTGGTATTATCGACCAAGACCCAGTGAGATTGGTCACTCCTCTATTAGATAATCGTACGCTAAGCACACATATCGTCTTCATCGGAGACAAGAGCCAGTTAGATATATTTGACCGACTGAGTGCCGTTTTAGATCAACGAGAAATTACTTCTGAATTTTTTGAAATTCCATCCGCTGTTAATACATCTCTGATCAAACAAGCAATTCAAAAACTGGCAAAAGACCTCCATGAACGCGGCGAAGATGTAAAATTGAACGCGAGCTGTGGTCTTCGTCATCGCTTGTTGTCGGTGTACGAAGTTTTCCGTACCTATCGCTGGCCAATTTTTGTGGTAGAGCCTAGTAGCGATAAGCTTTGTTGGTTATACCCTGATGGCAAAGAAGATACCCAAGTCGAAGATCACATTACGATTGCAGATTACCTCACTATCTTTGGTGCACGCGGCGAGTTTCACCACGTTGATTTACCACCTCTTCTTGATAAAAAATTGTATGAACTTGGTGAACGATGGGCCTCAAATGCGCTTGAACTTGGGCCAGGTCTAGCAACACTTAACTACCTTGCAACCACATGCCGCAAAGAACAAAAGCTTGATGTCGAGCTCTCCGAAAAACAGCAGGGCTACCGTGAGCTCAACATGTTGCTTTCAGATTTAGTAGAAGCAGAAATCGCCACCTATGAGAATGGCGTTTTAACGTTTGCAGATGAAGATGCTCGACGCTTTTCAAACGGTGAGTGGTTAGAAACTTTGGTTCACAGCACCGTGAAGCAAATCCAAGACACCATGCCAACGATCCAAGATCGATCGTTAAATGTTCAGGTTTATCGCAAACTTGGTGAAAGTGAAGTACGCAATGAGTTAGATGTCGCAACAGTTGTAAACAACAAGCTGCACATCATCGAGTGCAAAACCAAAGGCATGAGAGATGACGGCGACGATACTTTATATAAGTTAGAATCGCTTCGCGATCTATTAGGTGGCTTACAAGCGCGCGCAATGTTGGTGAGCTTCCGTCCTCTTCGTCACAATGACATTACTCGTGCTGAAGACTTAGGGCTAGCCCTGATTGGCCCTGATGAGCTTAAAGATTTAAGAACGCACTTAACTGCTTGGTTTAAAGACGCGGGCGGTTCAGACGAGATATAGTGCCATTAAGAAAAGCTAAAATTCACAACGATAAAAAGCAGCATTAATGCTGCTTTTTTTATACCTAAATTTTAGCTGTACGCATTTCTATAACTAGAAAAAAACCAGAGGTTAGCCTCTGGTTTTTTCTGTTTGTTTAAATGCCAACTATAGGGGCTTAAAGCATTTTACGCGCTGCTTCTACAACCACTTTGATTGAACGCGCTTCCGTTTCTTTCAGAGTTGAATGATCTGGAATCTCTTTTTGTGTACGGTTGATGATAACACCTGCCACACAACCCGCTTTTAAACCAGAGCTCGCACACATTGTTAGCAGTGTTGCAGACTCCATCTCGAAGTTAAGTACGCCCATGTCTTGCCATTCTTGCATAGAGCCTTGGAAACGCTTAACAACACGACCAGAGAACGTATCGTAACGTTCTTGACCAGGGTAGAACGTGTCGCTTGATGCAGTCACACCCATGTGAACTGTAGCGCCAGACTCTTCTACCGCTGCTTTCATTGCGGTTGCTACTTCAAAGTCAGCAACTGCTGGGAATTCCATAGGAGCAAAGTGTAGGCTCGCTCCGTCAAGACGAACTGACCCCGTCGTTACGATCATGTCACCCACGTTTACATGCGGTTGAATTGCACCCGTTGTACCAACACGTAGGAAAGTACGAACACCAAGCTGTGCCAATTCCTCAACTGCGATAGAGGTAGAAGGACCACCAATACCTGTAGAACAAACCACAACAGGTTTACCGTCTAGCTCTGCACGGTATAGCGTGTATTCACGATGGCTTGCTAGAAATACTGGATTTTCCATTTGTTCTGCGATTTTTTGAACACGCGCTGGGTCACCAGGAATGATCGCTAGAGTCGCACCATTAAGATCAGCTTCAGTAACACCTAAATGGAATACAGCTTGAGACATAAGTCGCTCCTTATTGTGGCTTATTTTATGAACAATAAGCTCATTAATCAGTTATTGGGTACAGATGCACTGTAGCGAACCTTTCACCAACATAGAGTGATCACAATCACAATGATAAAATGTAATGAAAATGAAATTTCAAACAAAACTGGTATTGATCACACTTTAAGGGGCGTTAGATCATTTTGTTGCATAGCAATGCGTGATTTCAAGGACGAGAAAAACGTCTGATCGCATCAGGTTAATACGGTTAAAAAAAGCCCGATACACGAATGCCTCGGGCTATTAATGAGTGGGATCAATGGTTAGGTCAGTTATTTGATCTGCCTGGACTCAAAACGAAGTAATCTCAACGCATTCAATGTCACCAGTGCTGTTGCACCACTGTCGGCTAATACAGCAACCCACAACCCAGTAACACCAAGTAAACTTGTCACTAAGAATAAACCTTTCAAACCTAGCGCTAACGCGACATTCTGACGAATGTTACTTAGCGTCGCACGCGACAGTTCTATCATGGCAGGTAGCTCAATCAACCGGTTGTGTGTTAACGCCGCATCAGCAGTCTCGAGCGCAACATCCGTACCGCCTCCCATCGCAATGCCGATACTCGAAGCTTTCATGGCTGGAGCATCATTGATACCGTCTCCCACCATCGCAACGGTATGTTGTTGTGATAGCTTCTCGACGTAATGCACCTTGTCTGCAGGTAACAAACTCGCTTTATAATCCAAGCCTATTCTATTTGCCATTGCTTCTGCACTTCTCGGGTTGTCACCCGTTAGCATCACCGACGTGACCCCAAGTTCCTTCAACATTGCGATGGCTTGCTGGGCATCTGAGCGCAATGTATCTTGCCATGCGATCACGCCAATGACCTCGTCATCGTAACGCACAATGACAACCGTTTTACCTTGTTGTTCCAACGTAACCACTTGCTCTTTGGCTTCTTGAGAAAGTGGAAAGTCTGCCTTTGAAGGCGTGACCACTTGGACCATTTTTCCATCGACGTAACCAGTGACACCAGAGCCTACTTGCGCGGTTTTATCCAACGCTTCAGGAATAGTAAGCCCCTGCTCTTGCACTTTGGTAACTAAAGAAACCGCTAGAGGATGACTTGAACCAACCTCGATTGACGCAGTTAGGCTAAGTAACTTGTCTTCATCCATATCAAAAGCAAAGACGTCAGTCACTTCTGGTTTACCTTGCGTCAGTGTCCCAGTTTTATCAAATGCGACAGACTCAACCTTGCCAAGCAACTCAAGCGCCGCACCACCTTTGATCAATGCGCCCCGCTTAGCAGCTGCCGCCAAGCCAGAAGTGATCGCCGCCGGCGTTGAAATTACTAATGCACATGGACAAGCAATCAACAGAAGGGCGAGTCCTCGATAGATCCACGTTTCCCACGGTTGGGCAAATAGTAATGGCGGCGTAACGATAACCATCAGAGACACCAGCATCATTAGCGGCGTATACCAACGGCTAAATTTATCAAGAAAGCGTTCTAATGGTGCCTTACGAGATTCGGCTTCTTCAATCAAATGAAGAATTCGGTCTATCGCATTCTCGCCCTGACGGGAAGTCACCTGTAAGCGAACCACTTTATCGACAACCACAGCCCCGGCCATCACTTTGCCACCGGTTTGATGTTCAACGGGAACAGATTCTCCCGTTAACGCACTTTCGTCAAAACTCGCAAGCGCATCTTGCAAAACACCGTCGGCAGGCAAACGACCTCCGGGTGCGACTTCTATGATATCCCCTGGTTTAAGCTGAGCAGCTGGTACTTCTTTACGCTCTCCATCAATAATTAAAATTGAATTTTCTGGGACTAAGTCCATTAACGCCTGGACACCGCTTCGCGCGCGAGATGATGCATATGCTTCTAACTTTTCACCAATAAGGAAAAGCAATAACACCATTGCGGCTTCGGCGGTTTCACCTAAATATAAAGCGCCGAGCGCCGCTACACTCATTAACGTTTCAATCGCAAAAGGCGTACCGCTACGCGCCAACTTAAATGCTTTGAGCGCGATTGGGTATAAACCAAGTAAACACGTCAAAGTGAATAACCAAGCGCTTATTTGAGGGTCGATCTTAGAAATTACTGCCGCAGTAGCCATTGCACCAGCAATCGAGAGAATTTGGATGTTGTCTCTTATGACGCCAAGCCAGCCTTTCTTTGTAGTGCTTGGTTTTGGAGCATCCAGTGAAGAGAGCGGGAAACCCGTTTTTTGGGCTGTCTGCTCTATCGTAGCTATCAGCTCTCGACCATCAAAATCGACGACCAGTTTTTCTGTTGCAAACAAAACCTTGGCTTGGCTGACGCCTTGTAAAGACGTAATGGCTTTCTCAAGCTTTTGCGCACAAGATGGGCAATCCATACCTGACACAAGCCAAGCGTTCCGAACGGAGGAATTACTCTCCCTTGTGGGATCGTCTTCCTCGCCTGTATCTACGCTGCGGCCTCCTCCACTACAGCAAGAGCTTTCAGAAACATCAACACTGGCCTGAGAGATATTGAGCGAAGATTTTACTGGCGCACAGCATGACTCGCTTGCACCAAGCGGCACCGCAGTTTTGATTTTGCTAGATTGGCAACCTTGATGTTTTGTACACATAATTTTTTCCTTATTGGTATCGGTGATTTACCTATTGCTAAGGATAAACCTTAGAGTAAGCTCCAAGGTCAAGATAAATTTGTACAGTTCGGCGATAGAAAATAAAAAAGACGCCAAAGCGTCTTTCCAAACCAGTTTAAAAGCAATATTCCGTAAAGTTTAAACAGAGAGGTTAAACGGGATGCTTAAAGCACTCATTTAATGTCATTCCTATGGCACGCAGCACGTCTCTTCTTGTGATAACACCAACCAACTTACCTTTGCCATCCACCACTGGATACATTTTCGGCTTTCCAACTTTCATCATGTCAGCCAGTTCAATTACTGACATTTCTGGAGAAACAGATAAGACATCATCATGCATACACTCTTGTACCGTATGTGTATCTTGGCAGTGATAACTTGCTTTCACCAACTTATCTAATAAGTCTTGCTCCGATAAAAACCCAACCACTTTTTCATTTTCATCAATGACAGGGCCACCTAGTGTGACACTTTGCATTACTTTGTTTAAAGCTGCCGAAAGTGACATATCTTTCGTGAAAGTCACCGCTTGCAACGTCATGTAATCTTTTACTTTTAATGAATGCATTCTTATCTCCTTAAGGGCATTTTATTGCGGCCTTTAGATAAGTGTCGCCTAATTTCCTGATTTTACTAAATGGAAAGGAGTAATTTTATTTATAGGCACAGCCTATTGAACTAAAACAAAATTAACTCACCGAACAACATTCACTGTATTTCGTTAAACGCAAGATTCAGCCAGGCTGATTTTTCTAGGCAATAAATACAACAAAGCCAGTCAAATTGACTGGCTTTGTTATTAAGTAATTGTTGCGTTAGCTATGTTGGCGGCGCATGTTGTCTAAAATAATGCCAGTCGCCATCGCGACATTCAGTGATTCGGCACCGCCAAACGCCGGAATCGTGATTTTATCTGTCACGAATTTTGCTGCGGCTTCGCGCACACCATGAGATTCGCTGCCCATCAACAAAATACCTTCAGCAGCGAAATCCGTTTTATGAACGCTCTCTCCTTCCAAAAACGCGCCATATACTGGCAATTTGGCGTGTTCCAAGTAACTTGGCAAATCCACCAAACTCACTTGTACGCGGCCAAAGCTGCCCATGGTCGCACTGATCGTTTTAGGATTATAAGGATCAGCACAATCTGTACTCGCAATAATGTGCTTGATGCCATACCAGTCTGCAACACGAATAATCGTACCTAGATTACCAGGGTCGGATACACCATCTAGCGCAATCATCAAGCCTTTCGCTTGAGGCTCTTTTACACTCGGAATTTCAACCACAGCAATGGCCGCATTATTGCTCACAAGCGTGCTCGCTTTGGTCAATTCATCAAGCGATGCTTCAACACAATCAAAACGATTTAGCGTACCAGCATTTTGTTCGAGAAATGCCGCTGTTGCAAAAACCTGCTTCACCTTCAATGAACTACTTGCTAGCTCTAGTACGTTCTTTTCACCCTGAACTAGGAATAAGCCATGCGCTTTACGCTGTTTCTTTTGACCTAAAGCACGAAGCAGTTTTAATTGGTTTTTTGAAATCATTAAAGTATCCCAGGTGAAAATGGTTATTCGACGAGCGTACCCTAAACAATCTTCACGAAAGTTCGGTATCGAGCGGATGAGATTATAAATTATACCTAAATAACCTCAAGAAGCTTGATCATCAGAAGACGTTGAACACCAAGCGTAGCCAAAATAAAAGAAGGCTCAAAAACGAAAAAAGCCCTGCGATAACGCAGGGCTTTCAAAGGGTGGGACCCCAGCCACATCCCGGCACACAAGTCACACGCTGCGGCTGCTTCCTTCCGGACCTGACCGAGTTCACGAGCTATTGTTGCGAGAGGACCAGAGCCCCATAATTCTTTTCGAGAGGTCTTGCCTCAATCGATGGGGCGATTATTCAGTATCAGCTCTCATAATGCAAGAGCAAAAACCTTGAATTTCATCATTTCATTACCGTTTGAACAAAACTCGATCAATTCATTCCTTTATGATGAAACCGTACAGTCACGATAAGAGGAGTCGTGCCGTGAGGACTGCTTACTCATGTACATGTCTTCATCAGCCAAATGCATCGCTTGCTCTAAGCTCATGTGCCGTTCCCTTTTTGCAGAGAAACCAATAGAGATACTTATAGACTCCAAATCACTACATAATTTGCCTTTCACATCGATTCTACTGAGCTCTCTCATTGCTCTAGTTAACTCGGCTTGCGTAGGATAACCCAGTAATATGAACTCATCCCCTCCAATTCGATAACATCTTCCCGACCAGACATAATGAATTTTTAGCGCCAGTAGTTGTAAAACTTCGTCCCCAGCGCGATGACCATAAGTGTCATTGATTCGTTTGAAATGATTAATGTCTAAGTAAAGTATGGATAGATCTTTGTTTACTCCTTTTCGATACTTTACTTGCAACGCACGACGATTCCTTAACCCTGTTAAGTTGTCAGTGTTCGATTGACGGTAAAGATAAAGCGAAACACAAATAGCAAACAATAATACAAAGATAAACACAGCTTGTGTTTGCGTCGCTAATCGAATCTCATATTCAAGTGCGGTACGCCAATCTGGGCGTACATCGTACTGAGCAATGATCTTATCAACTTCTAACATCGCTATCGCTCGACTGAAGAAAGGCGCAAGCATGGCTCCTTTTTCATTCGCGACCAATCCAACAGAGAGTTGTGACTCATAAAACTCGCCAATAGCGGTATCCTGCTCTATCGGAACCAATTCACTGAGACGTAAAAAATGATTGAGCATCGCCGTATCCATCGGAATGTAATCGACTTCTTCATTTAATAGCCCCTGAATGAGCTCTTGTTGAGTACGATAACGTTTGAGTTCTTTTAGCGGTAACAGTTGCGTCATCATTTGATCGAAAAAGTCATCCTTAACTACGCCAATCCGCTCAGATATCAACTGTGAAACATGAGAGTATGTGCTCGGCTTATAACCTAAACGCTTGACCATCACCGATGCTGGCGCGTAATGGGACTTTGGAAAGTAGCTAAATGCGCGCCGCTCACGGCTGACCGTTAACGGCGCCAAAATTTCGAAATTACCTTGGATAAACTCATGGTACATAGAACCCCAGCTTTCACCAGGCTCACTAATGATCAAGCAGTTTAAAGCCAAGATCTCACAACTTCTCAGGACTACATCAGCCGTCATCCCTTCGACACTACCATCTGCGTTGTATACAACATATGGAAAGATAGATTCGAGCTTAATCCGTATTGGTTCATTAAAATCAAGGGGTAATAAACGAATAGAATCACGCAACGCTGCTCGCCTTAATTCAAATTGATACTGGGAAATTTCTTCGCGAAGCTGCTTTTGCACCGCTTCCCCGTGAATAAACGTAGCGAACGTGTCCAACTCTTCAAGATGATGATCTTTTTTACTGATGATGGATACGGGCTTTATCGAAATCTGATCATTGAGCATCTTGGCGTCAAACCCCTCCATCAGCATCGGCTTGAGCTGGTTAATGGCATCGACAACGCCGTCCACAGCACCTGAACGTAGCAGTGTTACTGCTTGTTCGTGACCTTGATAAGAGATCTGTTCTAGCTCAGGGTAGTGTTGTTTAAGTAATTGGGCATAAACTGTATCTTTGGGGACGCCAACACGCGAAATGTCACTCAACGTCGAATCTTTTAAACCAAAGAGGTAGGTATATTCGATATTTGTTGGGCGGGAATAACTAAAACGTTGAGCACGTTCTTGTGTGTAAGTGATATTCGCAGCAAAGTCCGCTTCCCCATTCGCTACTGAATTTAGAATGGCATCAAAGCTGGAGTAGTTCACGTATTGAACGGTAAAGCCAAACTCCTCTGAAGCAGCATTGAAAAGAACACGAGTGACGACATCATCCGCTTCAGTCGCGACTTTATAATGAGCAATTAAAGGGGCTTCGGCTTTTACATTCAAACTCAAGAGGCAACATGCAAAAAGCAACAGTGTTCGAGCAAAAGTTGTCATGACAAACTTATCTTAAATCAACCACTTATATTGTGGTTATTATTATTGGAAGTGTAGTAAATATGAAATGAAGAACATATACTAATCTCCATTTTGTTCCACAACCAATTCGATACTCTGCCGCACATGTCACTTTTTACCTGACTAAAAACTCATAATTCAGCCTGTTCATCGCTACTACGTAAAATATAGTCAGTCATCCAAGCCGTCCCTAACAAACAGATCCAAACCACGAAAACAGGGTTTGGCACATCCGTGGTCGGGCTGACGACTAAAGCGGCAAAACCCACAGTCGGCAATGTCCAACATAATAATTTGCTCCAACGAATGGTATGTTGAAGCTTCGCAAGTGCTTCCATTGACGCTAACATTCCCGTCAAACTTAACGCCATAAGAACGGCGTACGGTAGGCCTGCAATCCACAATGGGAGCAACAAAAACAACGGCCACCAGCTGTGTTTATTGGATGGCGTCCAATGCGCAGCCGACCACCACATCGCCATAACCGCAATGGTTTGAACCACTGTAACCCAAGCAGACCCATCCAGCTTACCGCCTTGCTGTGTGACCATAAGACCAACTTGCAGTGTAAGTACAATAAGACCAGCGGTGAGCAACACGCCTAAAGAGCTTCTACGAGAAAATACCACCATTAAAAGTGGGAAAAGGATCAAAACACCAACCGACAAAGCAATTGGCTGCATTGAGAGTGTCGCACCAAAAGCCATCATCGCGCCCAGCAATACTAAGCCAGCGAACCCACCTTGTGGCAGAACCCACAGCGCGGGGATCATAAGTGCAAGAACGGGAATGTCACCCTCGCTCAAACTCATCGCCCGAACACAGACAACAGCGAGTAAGGTCGTAACGAAAAATTGAAGTGTCGATAAAATCATAGCGCCTCCTGGCTTCCCCACCTACTTGGTAACTCAACGGCAAAAACTGGGATTGAAAGTCGTTGAGAGGGTCTAGATTCAAGCTTAGCTTGCGTTTGCTTCATGCTGTTTAAGGCTCATCAACCAACGACACTAAAGAGCAGAAAATGTAATTCTTCAAAGTGAGTCGCTGGCAACACAAGGGTTAAGAACCGTTAGCAATATACAAGTCCAATGGTTTACCATTCCTTAGTAATCCAAAATAGACACTTTTGAGTATGGACCAATTTTTAGCGCAAATCTTTGCTGTAATTCACCAAATTCCAAAAGGAAAAGTCTCCACCTATGGGGAAATTGCAAAAATGGCCGGTTATCCGGGCTATGCGAGACATGTTGGTAAAGCACTGGGTAACTTACCAGAAGGCAGTAAACTCCCCTGGTTTAGAGTGGTAAATAGCCAAGGAAAAATATCTTTAAAAGGCAGAGACTTAGAGCGACAAAAAAAGAAATTAGAAGCAGAAGGGATTGAAGTCTCGGAAGTTGGCAAAACTTCACTTAAAAAATACAAATGGCAGCCTTAAGCTGCCATTTTTTGTTCTCAGTACGTCGTATTAACGTGTTCCAACTAGACGAATATCTAATTGGTGAGTTTGTGCTTCATCTGTAATAACACCGTTATGTGTGTCGCTGATAAAACGCAGCTTTCCATCTACCTCAATGCGAGCACGAACGCTGTAACGATGGTTTTGTTTGATTTCATTGCTGTCGTAACTCAACTCAAAAGAAAGAGGAACTTGCTTACCTTCTGTTTCGAATGTCTGTTTCGCCAACACTTTTGCTGGCGCATCCGCCAAGGACACATCTTCTAACGCAATAGTAACCACTGCGTTTGGTGGCAAGGCAATCCGCTCGCGATAAGCCACTGTACCTGTAATCGTCTTCATTGACGCTTCTGTAGATTCCATTTCTGTATTTTGAGAAGTTTGGCAACCCACTAACGCAGCCCCAAAGAGTAGAGAAGTAACAAGTAGTAGTGTTTTTTTCATATATTCCTCGAAAAGAGCATTAAACCGAAGCAATTATAGGTCTGGAATATAAAACTGTCTGCTTCCTGTCACTTTATTTGACAATAGTTTGACTGAGTTAGAATTTATCAAACAATTGATTTTGTTTCATAATTGGAACAATACTATTTCTAAGTTACTCAATAGTTCTTAACTATGCCACTTCACAAGAGTGAGGCTGTTGAGGTAACTTGGAATGAAAGACAACGGTGAGGAGACACAATGAGTAAACCACTACGAGAATTGCTCAGCCTACTACAACTCGAAAAATTAGAAGAAGGCTTGTTTCGTGGCCAAAGTGAAAACCTAGGTTTGCCTCAAGTTTATGGCGGTCAAGTAATTGGGCAAGCGCTTTCTGCTGCGCGCTACACCGTTGAAGAAACACGCACGGTACACTCCTTCCATAGCTATTTTTTGTACCCTGGCGATCCAGAAAAACCTATTATTTATGATGTAGAAAATCTGAGAGATGGCCGTAGCTTTAGCACTAGACGCGTAAAAGCAATTCAAAATGGACGCCCTATTTTTTACCTAACCGCATCCTACCATGGCGATCAACCTGGGTTTGATCATCAAAAAGAAATGCCAGATATCCCTGGTCCAGAAAACTTTGCCTCAGAGAGTGAGCTCGCAAGCCATATTGCAGAATTTCTACCCAAACGCTTACGCAAAACATTTTGCGGGGAAAAGCCAATCGAAACTCGCCCCGTTACGGTTATCAACCCTTTGAAGCCCAAAAAAGCAGAACCCAAACAGTACCTTTGGATTCGTGCTAATGGTGAAATGCCAGAGAATCAGCTAATTCACCAGTACCTTCTGGCCTACGCATCCGATTGGGGATTCCTTGTGACAGCAATGCATCCACATGAAGTCTCATTAATGACGCCTAACTTTCAAGTGGCCACCATTGACCACTCTATCTGGTTCCATCGTCCGTTTAAGATGGATGAATGGCTTCTATATGCGATAGAGAGCCCAACGGCGAGCAATACTCGTGGGTTGGTCCGTGGCGAAATATACAACCAGCAAGGTCACTTAGTGGCGACCGCCGTGCAAGAAGGGGTGATGCGCTACACGAAATAGCTCGTGTTCGCCAGACGAAAAAAGGAGTGCTGTTCCGCACTCCTTTTTTAATGGGTATCAAACGATGATTAATTTGGTTGATACTTCATGTTAATAACCGACCATTCGTAAAGTGATTTCGGGTAACCATATTCGCCTTTCCCGTAAATGACATTTGGGTCGGCATAGAATCCACCTTTATTCGTTGCTAAAAATTCACGAACCCCACGACGGTAAGTAATCACAGGTGCTACTAACTCATACTCTACCTTTTCCATCTTCGAGTCATCAATTATTAAGAACCGAGTCATACGAATCGTGCTGCCGTTGGTGCAGTACCCTGGGTCATCATAGTCAATTGCTTCAAAAGGCTTGAGATCATCTTCGAACAGCTCTGATGTACATCCATCAAATCGAGCTAAGTGTACCCACGCTCCTTTTATTAGAGTTTGGTCATCGTTACCCACCGGCTTGAATGCAAGTAGTGCAATCTTACCTTTGCCGTATAATTTCAATTCTTCGTCCGTTGGCTCACGCACTGAACGAACGTTCATCAAACCAAACTCACTTTCTTCTAAGTTAGAAAACTCACGTGCATTTAGCGTGCTAAACAATACTGTTTGTTCAGTTTCAAGCAATGTATATTGATCCGCAACACCTTCATCTGCAAAGCTTAGATACAGCTGGACTTTCTTACTTTCCAACGCTTTGTAATCTCGAGATTCTCCTTCCGAAACGTCAAGAGAAATCCAACGTCTTTTTACTGGTGGGAGGTCAAGTAACGTCAGCTCTTCCTTATCAACATCTAATGAAGCGACTCCTTTAATTGTTGAGCTGGATATTTGATAGCTGCGGTTTCCTATTGGTGTACCAAAGTCTAGCTTAACCTTTTTAAATGGTTCAAATTCCACCTTCATTGTAGAAGCACTTAAACCAGGGTGATTCGCTTTGTTAATAGTGCCATTTACGACGATTGTTTTAGCTTTGTAGTTGCGTCCAGTAAGAGTAACCTCTACTTGGTACTCGCCTGCGTGCAAAATCTTCAAACGCCCCGTATCAGGGGAAACTAGCTCGACCACAGGATCTTTTTGGTTAATAAGACGGTAACTTGCCTTCGCAGTCCCACCACTCATCACTGCTGAGATAACACTACCAGCGGAGAATTCTACCGTTGGGTAAGTAACCGATACAGGGTTTGTGCCTTGTTTAATCGTGACCGAGAAACTACTTTCACCCGGATCCACTTTGTCGTCCCCCGCATCCGAAACAATAATTTTTGTGCTACCCGCGTTAAGAATTTGCATGGCACCCGTTTGGCTGTTTAAGGAAACTACATCTGTTGCTGCGTTGTCTGCAAATCGGTACGTAACTTCCCCAACCGTACCAGAGATTTTCGGCGCAACAAATGTTTGGCCAACCTTCCAAATCTCTTCCACATCGGATTGAACTTCAATTCGGCTCGGCGCACTCAAAATTGTCACGTAGACTTTTTGATCAGGACCAACAGTATAATTCGCGCTCTCTTTTCTGCGCACAGTTAGCGTCGCTTTACCCGCTTTATACACATGGAGACGTCCTTCACTAAAACCACCGACAACATCTGGTGCGGTGTTATCTACAATCTCAATTTGCTCGTCAGCACTCAAACCAAAATCACGGTGAAGATCAAAACTGTATTTGTTGCTGTATACAACGTCATAATCGTCCGTTGCCATGGGTTGGCCTTCAGCCTTTGCAACTTTAATGACGACATTAAATTGAATAGGTTGGTAGAACTCCCCACCATCGTCTTCAAACTTAAGGTCGTACTCACCCGCAGTCACTACCTCCAACTTGCCGTCAGTCATTCGTAAGCCATTAGGTAAGCTGCTAACTAGATTTACGTTACCTTTTTGCCCTTTAAACGCCAGAGGGATTGAAAGATTTGGTTGATAGGTAAGCGGCATTTCAATGTCTTTTATAACGGGATGAGGCGCGCGATTAACTTCAAGATCAAAACGAGTTTTGCTTTCAGGATAATTACGCATGTCATGCTCGTAAATTTCCACTTCAGCAGCACCAACACCTTTGATCAGTAATGCTTCACCATTTTCAGTTTTAGCGACAACGTCTTCACCACGAATGATTCTCAGCTCATAGTCACCGTAGGCGTTCGTCACCTTAGGGAAAATTCGTCCACCTTCCTCATAAGTTGTGACGATATCCGCTGCCCTGATTTCTTGACGCTTGCCTTGTTTTATATCCACAAAAAATTGCGCTGTTTGCTGTTTATCCAGAAACGCGTCGCTGTAAGTTGCAGTCGCTTCAACCGTTAATCGACCAACATTATGAACAAGAAGCAAACCCGTATCAGGATCTAGCAACTCGGCCACCTTGCTGTCTGGTACGCTATTTATAATTTTGTAAGAAATACGTTGCGTTTGAGCTTTATCTAGACGCACTGGTTCTAACGTCAACCCTTCTCGATACTCGTCTTCAAGCAAAGCGAACTGTAATTGCCCCGGAGCTACTGCATGCAGTTTAACCGTAGCGCGAACTTGTTTCGGCAAGTAAAAGTCGTTACCTGAATCAGTAATCAGCACCGATGCCTGACCAACTGAACCTAATGAATATACCGAACCGTTCTCATCAACACGAATCAAGTTATGACCACTTTCTACCTCATAACTCAGTTCGCCTTTTTGGCCACGGACGATCAACGCTTTTCCTTCTGACTCAATCGCATTGAAATTCAGATCACTCACTGAAAGTTCAGTATTGATGCCTCGCTCTACAGTCACAGAAAACCTTGCTTCAGAAGATTCATAAGCAGAGCTACTATCTGTAGCAAGAATAGTCGCCGTTCCTGGGCGCAGAATTTGTAGTATTCCTGAGTCATTAATTTTCACGACATTTGGCGGATTAGAATCAATGACTTGGTAAGATACCGACCCATGTACATTGCTCAGTTTTGCTTCAGTAACCGTTCCCACTCCTTCAAACTTCAATACCGTGTCTTCCACTTTTAATTGCGGACGGTTCTGCTTTGTTATCGTAGCTGGTGTCTTCGTATTGTTCGGCTTAGAGTCTCCCCCACCGCCACAGCCAGCAAGTAAAGCTGCGAGAAAAAGCAAATAGTAATTTCTGTTCATTTTTAGTAATACTTTGTTACATACAAGATGGGGCGATAATAATACGATGTTTTATTAATCACTACCCCCATTTTTGAGTACTTTATTACTTAAGTAATTGCTACTGTATTCATCCTAAAAACAAATACTCAAAAATAGCGACCAAATTACATGAAAACACAAAAAGCAAACGTTCAAATCAAACTCTTCCATTAATTTAGTAAAAATTAATATTCAATAAAATAAAACATGAAAAAGAAAGAGAAAAAATTGCGTTATTTTTTCTTTCATTATGATGTATAGGATTAATGGACTGTAAAAACAAACAGTTAATGAAAAATAGAAGAGAGAATAAATATCGTTTATATTTATAAAAATCTGGTAGGAAATAGTTTTAAAAGCATAATCAAACTACCTTTTAACATTTAAAATACTAAAAGGTAGAATTAACATTAGATAGAATTCTTATAGGGCGAGTTATTTTAGGATTGGTAACTCTGTTGTGTATTTAATGGACTCCATAGCAAATGTTGAAGTCACATTAGATAGCCCTTTTACGCTATTAACTAACCGCTTATAGAATTCGTCAAAACACTTCATATCTTTGACTAGTACTTTCATCATGTAGTCATACTCGCCAGCCATACGATAAAACTCCATTACCTCAGGAAAGTCACTCACAGTTGTAACAAAATGGTGATACCAACCTTCGGAATGATCAATCGTTTTTAACTGAACAAATGCAATGAAAGATAGCTCGAGCTTTTCTGCACTTAACAACGCCACGCGTTTTTCGATGTAGCCCTCTTCTTCCAACCTTTTCAAGCGCTTCCAGCATGGTGTTGTAGTAAGATTGACTCGCTCAGCCACGTCATTTAATGACAAGGTGCTGTCGGTTTGTAGTAAAGCAAGCAGCTGCTTATCTATTCGATCTAAACTCATTTCTATAAAACCCATAAAATGTAGAAATTTTTTCTACAAAAATCTTTATTAAGAGTAACAATAGCAAAGTTTTTCTCGAAAATTATAGATAAATTATCCCTATCTAATACTTATCTATCGATTTCCCAAGGAGAGACGCCATGTGTACTGACCACAATTGGATCAACAATGCAGTGCGTAAAATTGAAGCAGACTTCCAACGTTCTGCTGATACTCACTTATTTAAACTCGAACTACCTTCTCTTGATGGTATCGATATCTATCTAAAAGATGAGAGTACGCACCCTACAGGCTCTCTTAAGCATCGATTGGCGCGCTCATTGTTTCTTTATGCTATTTGTAATGGATGGATTGGTCCTGAAACCACTGTAATCGAGGCGTCCTCAGGCAGCACTGCCGTTTCGGAAGCGTATTTTGCGCGTTTACTTGGCTTACCGTTCATTGCCGTCATGCCGAAAACCACTGCACGTAAAAAGATCGAACAAATTGAATTTTACGGTGGTAAAGCGCACCTTGTTGAACGATCAGATCAGATTTATGACGAGTCTCGACGCTTGGCTCAAGAGCTAAATGGTCACTACATGGACCAGTTTACTTATGCTGAACGCGCTACTGACTGGCGCGGTAACAACAACATCGCGAACTCTATCTTTAGCCAAATGGAGTTAGAAGATCACCCGATTCCTAGCTGGGTAGTGATGAGTCCTGGAACAGGCGGCACATCAGCAACCATTGGCCGTTTTATTCGTTACCAAAAGTACGACACCAAGCTTTGCGTGGTAGACCCTGAAAACTCAGTGTTTTACGACGCTTTCCAGTCAGGAAATCACTCATTGAAAGGTGATACTGGCAGCAAAATTGAAGGTATCGGGCGACCACGTGTCGAACCAAGCTTTATTGCTGGTGTCATTGATGAAATGCGCAAAATTCCAGACGCAGCCAGTGTGGCAACTGCCCATTGGGTATCTCAGCTGATTGGGCGTAAAGTCGGCGCATCAACAGGCACCAATCTTTACGGCGTGCTGCAATTGGCTTGTGAGATGAAACAACGCGGTGAGAAGGGTTCAATCGTGACGCTTCTATGTGATTCTGGAGAGCGTTACCTAGATACGTATTATGACTTAACATGGGTAAAAGAGAACATCGGCGATATTCAACCTTACTTAGCTCAACTCGAAGTCATTCAAGCAAAAGGTTGCGTTGAGCCAGCTTGTTGCGGCTCAACTAACGCTTAACGTGCAAACTGGACTTTAAAAAACAGCCCAACTTCATGCGGGCTGTTTTTATCGCTGGGTTTTACTTTTTCTGGCGCGCTTCAAACGCAGCCAATTGTTCTGGAGTTGCCGCTGGTTGATGATTTTGTTTCCACTCATCGTAAGTCATGCCGTAAACACGTTCGCGAGCGTCATCAATATCTAAATCCAAACCGAGATTTTCAGCCTCAGATTTATACCATTTGCTAAAGCAGTTGCGACAGAAGCCCGCAAGGATCATCAGGTCGATGTTTTGTACGTCTTTGTTGGCATCTAAATGCGCCAATAAACGGCGAAATGTCGCCGCGTCTAACTTATCTTGTTCTTCTTGAGTCAAGTTTTTGTATTTGAATTCAGCCACTTTCCTTTCCTTCTCTCTTATTTAGCTAGCTTTCGTCACCATATCTAGTTAGTCGGTAGTCATGAGTAAGAAGTATGCTTTAGCGCAACAATTCCCACTCTAAAATCACTACCTTTGATAAAAGCTGATATGATAATTACCATCCATCCTATTGATTAAATTAACATTTAAACAAATCATTACAACGGTCTTTTACCAAGGTTATCGTCTAGTTATGAAAAACGCCATTCTATTATTGTCTGCCTTGACCATTAGCGTGCCAACTTTAGCTGCTCAAGAACAAGCTCATCAATCTTATTTTTATCTGGGTACTGGTAACGTTGGTTTTGATACACCGTACTTCGGCTCGGATAGAGACAATGAGTGGTCAACACCACATATCACCGTTGGCTGGGGTTACCATGTAAACCAATACCTCGCGTTTGAAGGGGTTCTGCGCTATTCACAAAATGAACTTAAGAACAATGCTCTAAAAACTGACTTAGATCTTCACTATTACCAAGCAGGTATGTCTGCTGTTGTAACAAGTGATAACTTAGGCGATACGCCACTATCACTATTCGGTCGCGTAACAGCGCTTGGCACTCAAGCCGAAATGTACGTACCAAACGAACAAAAAGTCACAGATGATTCAGGTGCACTATTCAACATCGGTGCTGGTGTCCATTGGGATATGAGCAAAGATATCTGGTTACGCGCAGAGTACATTTATAATGTCGCGGATATGGGTTTTGAAGATTTTTACGACAGCTACGAAGGTGTACAAATCAGCCTAGGGAAACGCTTCTAACATTAGATAGCACCAAGTTTCCATAATTGAAAAACAAAGAAGCCGAGTGTTTTGCCTCGGCTTCTTTTAGATTCTATAGTATGTCGTCATTTACTGAACAGAGAACGTTTCTGTTGCCTCTTTGTTCACATGGTTGCTTGGTTGACCAGCATCGAGAGAATGCAAAATACCATCTTGACGATCTTTTAATGCATTCGTCAACGTTGGAAGTGCGGTAGTTGCTAGCAACGCCATAACACCTGCAACTAAAACCATTTCGACCATGTAACTACCACGTACTTTTTTCAAGGAAACACCTCAATAATAATAGGCATAGGCTGCTTTCCTAGCATTAAACCTAACAAGACCCAACATTCAGTCAAAACGATGAGCGAGTCCTGTGCCCCTCGAATAAGTGGCGAAATAATAAACAAAAATAATCATTAAATCTATAAGTAATCACTATCTATACAAAAAAACACCGAACAAAAATTGCCCGGCGTTTTCAATCAAAGCTTTACGTGCTACTGCTAGGGGTGGGCAACACGGCCCTTCGTATCATGGCTAATTGCTTTGTTTAACTCTGCTTCTACATGACCTGGTGCTTGTGTTTTCGCCGAAATCAATTGGTACATTGCCGGGATAACAAACAAGGTCACCAATGTCGCAAACCCCATCCCGAAAAAGATAACCGTACCCACGGCAATACGGCTCTCATAACCCGCCCCTGTCGATACGATCAACGGAATTGCGCCAGCAAGTGTGGTAAACGCAGTCATCAAGATTGGACGTAGACGTCGCGCAGCTGCATCAATGATCGCTTTTTCAAACCCAACGCCACGATCACGTAGCTGATTGGCAAATTCTACGATCAAAATACCGTTTTTCGTCACCATACCAATCAACATGATCATGCCAATCTGGCTATAAATGTTCATACCTTGGCCCATAATAACCAAACCAAGGAAGCCACCAAATACACCCATCGGCACCGTAAACATGACCACTAACGGGTTTACGAAGCTTTCAAACTGAGCCGCCAACACGAGATACGCCACTAGTAGTGCCAATGCAAACACAACAGCAACACTTGCTTGGTTCTCTTTAAAGTCTTTCGACTCCCCCGAATAGCTCACCGAAATGTCACCCGGTAAGTTGTCGATGGCTTCCTGGTCTAGATAATTCAGCGCATCTCCTAATGTATAACCTTCCGACAGGTTGGCAGTAATAGTGATGGACTTCTGTTTGTTGTAGTGAGAAAGACGAATAGAGGCCGCCACTTCTTCAATTTTTGTGACCGCATCTAACGTCACTAGCTGACCGCTATTCGTGCGCAGATAAATCTGACTTAAATCTGCAGCATTATTAAAGCTATTTTCATCACCGCGAAGATACACATCGTACTCTTCGCCACGCTCAATATAAGTCGTTTCGCTTTTACCACCGAGCATGATTTCTAGGGTGTCAGAAATGTCTTTAACACTGACTCCTAGCTCTGCGGCACGCTGTCGGTCAACTGTAACCAATAACTCAGGCGTTTTTTCCGAGTAATCTATCTCTGCTCCTTCCATCATTGGTGATTCTTCTGCTTTGTTCTTTAGCATTTCAGCCCAAACAACGAGCTCACCGTAATCAGAGCCGCCTAATACGAACTGAACTGGCTCACTCGAACCACCTTGGAAACCTGGCATAAATGGGAACACTCGAACATCTGGGATACCCGCCAATTCTTTACGTACTTTGTTAAGGGCTTGCTGAGCCGTGATATCACGTTCGTTCCAATCTTCTAGAATCATGATCACAAAGCCTGTCTGGTCTCCTGCCTGGCCACCAAACGCTGGCGTTTGGATGCTGAATGACTTCAGATAACCTTGCCCTAGTAATGGCATCAATCGGTCTTCGACAATATCCATATTGGCTGACATACGATTGTATGACGTAGCATCTGCACCGCGCACAAACGCGAATATCACACCGCGATCTTCTTGTGGGGTCAGCTGGGCCGGTACCTGATTCATCAAGAAATAGCTACCGCCCAAACAAGCTAGAATCACCAGCGGAGCAGCCCAACGTACTTTCAATGCACCTTTCAATAATGCGCGATAGCCACTCTCAAGCTTGCTAAACAAGCGATCAACCGCTTCATTGAATCGATTTGGTTTTACATTCGCTTTCAAAATCTGACTACCTAATACAGGAGTCAGCGTCAGGGCAATCAAAGAGGAGAATATGACCGACATAGCCAGCAATACAGAAAACTCTGTAAATAGTAGACCTACCATGCCATCCATAAAGGAGATCGGTAAGAACACCATCACCAGCACTAATGTTGTTGCTATAACAGCAAAACCAACCTCTCTTGTGCCTTTATATGCGGCGAGTAATGGCGATTCACCGCGTTCAATATGGTGGAAGATATTCTCTACAACCACAATTGCGTCATCCACCACCAAACCAATCGATAATATCAACGCCATCAAGGTGATCAAGTTGATAGAAAACCCAAAGTAGTACGCGGCAATGAACGAAGAAATCAGAGAAACAGGTACCGTAACCGCAGGAATTAAGGTTGCACGAGCTTGGCCGATGAAAATGTACAATACCAAAATCACCAAGCCGCCCGTGATAAATAGCGTGCTGTACACCTCTTCGATTGAACGCTCGATAAACACTGTCGCGTCGTAATCTATCGCAAGACGTGTACCTTCTGGTAAGAACTTCTGGATGTTATCGACTTCAGACCTAACCAGCTTCGCAACCTCTAACGGGTTTGCGTCTGACTGCGGTACCACACCAAGACTGATGTTTACTACACCATCACTTTTGAAGGTTGAGTTTTCGTTTTCTGCACCAATGAAGACATCTGCTACATCTTTTAAATAGATAGGTGTATTGTCGCTTGCGCGTTTAATGACAAGATATTGAAAATCTTCAGGCGTGTTATAAGTACGAGCCGTACGCACGGACATTACTGTTGAGTCGTTGCGAACTTCACCTCCTGGGCTTTCTAGGTTCTCACTTCGCAAAGCTGATGTAATGTCCGAAGCTGTAACTGAACGTCCAGCCATTAGTTCTGGCTTAAGCTTCACGTACATGACCTTGTACAAACCACCGGAGAGATCAATGGAGCTAACCCCAGAGATCAGGCTAAAGCGGTCCATCAATACACGTTCGGCATAATCCGTTAATTGAGTACGGTCCATCTCTGCAGAACTGAGATTGATGTAGAGCGATGCCTCTCCCGAGCCATTGTTCTTATAAACAATAGGGTCATCCGCTTCATCAGGTAGCGAGCGCTGAGCACGAGCCACGGCATCACGCACGTCGCTCACACCTGTGTTGAGATCGTAACCTAATTCAAACGTGATCGTGATACGCGACATGCTGTTACGAGTAGTGGAGCTAATTTCATCAACTCCACTGATCCCAGAAAGCTGGTCTTCCAAAACGGAGGTAATTTGGCTTTCAATAATAGTCGCCGATGCACCCTCATAACGCGTACTGATAGAAACGACTGGGCTTTCTATATCAGGCATTTCACGAACGGCTAATTTGGTGAATGACACAAAGCCAAACACACACAACAGCATGCTCAGAACCAACGCCGCGACAGGGCGTTTAACTGAAACGTCGGACAGTAACATTAGTTTTCTTCCTCATCCGATTCACTGTCATTGCGTGTCACATCCGTGGTGTTCGCTTTTAGTGGCGCGACAATTTCTTTCACTTCGACACCATCACGCATGTTAACAATGCCTTGAACCACAATCTTGTCACCAATCTCAACACCAGATTCGATCACCACCTCGTTACCAACACGAGCACCTAGCGACACTTCTTGACGAGTAGCTTTGTTGTTTTCATCAATTACATATACAAAACGTTTAGTTCCGGAGTATTCAAGCGCTTGAACAGGAATGATTGGCGCCTTAATAGCAGGAAATGCTAGTGAAGCGTTCATCAACATGCCCGGCTTCAATTGATTTTCTGGGTTATCAAACTCAATACGCACGCGAAGATTCAGTGTTTCGGCGCTGATACGCGTATCAATACCTGTGACTTGACCAGTAAAGATCTGGCTACCCCATGCACTGGTTTTAGCGATGACTTCCATACCAATAGAAAGCATCGATAAATAGCGCTCCGGTACTTGTAAATCCAGTTCCATGACGGAAAGATCATCCAACGTCAAAAGTTCAGTACCCGCACTGACCATTTTGCCGCGGCTAAAATCGATAAAACCAACAGTGCCAGAAAATGGAGCAGTAATATGGAGATCAGCTAAATTGGCTTGAGCAGCATCTAGCCTCGCTTGTGCTATTTCAACACTGGCTTTTTGTGCATCGATTTCAGTTTGAGTAATCGCATTCCGCTTAACCAAACGTTGGAACTCTTTTAACTTACGCTGTTCATCTTTTAGATACGCCTTTGCCTCAATCAAAGCGGCTTGAGCCTTATCGTCATCTAACTTAATTAATAACTGGTCTTGCTGAACATTTTGATTCGCTTTAACAGCGATTTGATTCACTTTGCCGGCGACTTCCGATGCGACGACCACAGACTCCGCTGCCTTTAATTTGCCGATAAGAGTTAAGGATTGATTGATCTCGTGCGTTTCTACTTGTTCAGTCACAACGGTAACCGCTGAGCCTCCTCGCATCGCAGCGCAAACCGATGGAGAACTCAGTAATATAGAAAGCGTTAAAACAGATAACGATAACGTGGCTTTCATGCTCATGATATTGACTTCTAAACGAATAAACTTATGTCATTAAACTGCTTACAGTTTATCAGTAGATACGGTGTTTAACGTCAAGTAGTGTAAATTCAAGTAAAAAGCGCGCTTCTCTTCTGTTCAAAGGACAAACAAAACGCTGACTTTCTACCATCTTTGCCCAAAAAGACAGCATTCAACGTAAAAACGTAAGAAAAACGCTTTACAGCCTGAGCGAGTTTGCTATGATTCGCTCCGCACTTGGGAGATGAGTTGGGAAAACATCTTACTAAGTATAAAAATCCTCTGGAGGGGTTCCCGAGTGG